>NZ_DBLYGC010000043.1:0-2492 GCF_056818865.1 Butyribacter sp. | reverse complement strand
AACCCATATCTTGAAAGAGCGATAATGACAGGAATAACCCGTGTCTCAAAAGAAAGTATTTTTTCTGACCTTAATAACCTTGTAGTAGTTACAACAACATCAAATCAATATGAGACAGCATTTGGTTTTACGGAAGAAGAAGTGTTTAATGCACTTGATGAGCAGGGACTTTCTGATAAAAAGCAGGAGGTTAAATCATGGTATGATGGATTTACATTCGGTGATAGCAGGGATATATATAATCCATGGTCAATAATAAATTATCTTAAATATAAGAAATTTACGACATACTGGGCAGATTCAAGTTCAAATGGACTTATAAATAATCTTATCCAAAAGGGAAGTCCGTATATAAAAATTATGCTGGAGACTCTTATCAGAGGAGAGAAAATAAATGTTATAATAGATGAGCAGATAGTATTTTCAGAACTTGATTATTCGGAGGATGCAGTGTGGAGTCTTATGCTTGCAAGTGGTTATCTGAAAGTAATATCATCAGAAGAGTTGAATCTGATAAGAGAAAGTGACAATGAGTACGAGCTTGCAATTACAAACCGTGAGATATTATTCATGTTTAGAAAAATGATACTCAGATGGTTTACACCGGCAAAGCGGGAAACAAATGAATTTATAAAAGCTCTTATAAATGGTGATGTTGAAAGCATGAATGCATACATGAACAAAGTGACATTGAAGACAATAAGCTATTTTGACAGTGGAAACAGTCCGTCTGACGAAGAACCGGAGAGATTTTTTCATGGTTTAGTTCTTGGTCTTATGGTGGATCAGACAGAAAACTACATTATAACATCAAACAGGGAAAGTGGTTATGGACGTTATGACATAATGTTAGAGCCGATAGATAAATCAAATGAAAAGCAGCCTGGTATCGTAATCGAGTTTAAGGTAATAAATCCTAAAAAAGAAAAAACACTTGAGGAGACGGTAGAAGCAGCACTAAAGCAGATAGAAGATAAAGGATATGATGCAGAGCTTGTAAAAAGAGGCGTGAAAAGAGAAAACATTCATCATTATGGTTTTGCATTTAGAGGAAAGAATGTGTTGATTGGCTGATATTTTTTTGAAAATCAAAATATTATTTAAATGTAAGTGAATGAAAAAAATGTTATAATTTGAAAAAGTATTTTGATATAATAAATACAAAAACATGTTACAAGGAGGTGACAGCTATGGTTAATAGCATAACAACAGGCATTATTCAAAATCCATACAATTCTTATACAAATGGTTACAGTGGTGCAATAGGAACTGACACAGATGTGGAAAATCAAAATGGTTTTAAACGTGTCGGTGAGGATGAAGATGGAAAGAAAGAGTGTCAGACATGCAAAAACCGAAAGTATAAGGATGGTTCAGATGAGGCGAATGTATCATTTAAGAGTGCAGCTCATGTATCGCCACAGGCTGCCGGGGCAGCAGTAAGGGCACATGAGGGAGAACATGTACAAAATGCTTATAATGATGCTGCTAAAAACAATGGAAAGGTAATCTCAGCATCTGTCAGTATACATATGTCAGTTTGTCCAGAATGTGGACGGTCATATATTTCAGGCGGAGATACAAGGACACAGATAAAGTATTATAATGAATCAAATCCATATCAGCAGGATTTAAAAACAACGGATGGTATAAAACTTCGAGGAGCAAATGTTGATAAGGAAATTTAATATGATGTAAGGGTCAAAAGATAAAAATAACTTAGCATAATGAGAAAAACACTTTTTATGTTAAGTTATTTTTGAAAATAGGCGAAAGATAAAAGTAACTTAGCATATAAGTAAAAATCAGGAGGTGTGTGTATGGCAAAGGTTATAAGTATAGGAAATCAGAGTTTTGAATCAATGCGTGAAAGAGATAATTTTTATGTTGACAAAACCTCTTTTATAAAAGAATGGTGGGAAAATGAAGATATAGTAACACTCATAACACGCCCACGCCGCTTTGGAAAGACATTGAACATGAACATGCTCGAATGTTTTTTCTCAAACAAATATAAAGACAGAGGAGATTTGTTTGAGGGATTGGATATATGGAAAAAGGAAAAATACCGCAAATTACAGGGAACATATCCGGTGATATTTTTAAGTTTTGCAGATGTAAAACAAAATAATTATGAAGAGACAATACAAAAAATAAAAAAGATAATTTTTGATATATACCAAAAATACGATTTTCTAAAAGATTGGGAAGGACTCACTGATAAAGAAAAAACGGCTTTTAGAAATATTGACTGTGTTATGAGTGATATTGTGGCACAGGGAGCTATAAAAGATCTTTCAGATTATCTCAGCCGTTATTATGGCAAAAAAGTCATTATCCTTCTTGATGAATATGATACCCCGATGCAGGAAGCATATGTAAGCGGATATGGGAAAGAACTTGTAGCTTTTACAAGAAGTTTGTTCAATGCGACATTTAAAACAAACCCATATCTTGAAAGAGCGATAATGACAGGAATAACCCGTGTCTCA
>NZ_DBLYGC010000042.1:0-5583 GCF_056818865.1 Butyribacter sp. | reverse complement strand
ATTGAAATTATTATTATAAAATTATTTAATATTAGATTTTTTACACAACAAGCAGACCCAAAATTTAAATTTTATTATTGCCCGCCTCTGCGGTGCAACACACAGCTAAAACTGTACATTAAAAATTTTGCGTCTATAAAACAGCTTTATTTATTATATGATGTTGAGATTAAAAAATATTTTGACCCTTGCATCATTATATTTTTTACTACAAATTCACGAGTTCAAAAACTTCGTCCCTGTCATCCTGTTCTATTCCAAGATACCTTGTCGTAATTTTATATGAAGAATGATTATAAATACTTGTCAAAAGTGCCGGAGACACCCCTTTTTTCCATGCATGATACCCAAATGTTTTCCTGAGCGAATGGCAGCTCACTTTATGACTGAGCAGACATTTTTTTGCTGCTTCTGATATTATACGAAACGCCTGAATCCTGCTGATAGGCTTATCAGTAGATTTCTGACCAAGAAAAATAAATTGTTCCATCACATCGCACAATTTTCCTTTTTTTGCAATTATATCTTTAAGGAATGATGCCAATGCCTCCTTTAAATTATTGTTGATGAAAACAGTTGTTTTCTTACCTGTTTTCTGCTCTTTAACATCAATATGTGATTTAAACGACAATAAATTTTCATTATATACATCTTTCCACCGGAGTTTTAAAATATCAGAAATACGCAAAGCCGTATTAAGTCCGCATATAATAAGGAGAAAATTCCTTTTATTTGGTTTCACCTCACGGTAATATTTTTTTATTTTTTTTAATTCCACAATATCACGTACCGGCTGAGTAGTTTTCATTTTTATGACTCTATCCTTTCAATTTTTTATATTATTTAAAAAAAACGCTAAAGTTTCCAATTGGACTGCCGATAAATAATGTGTAATAAAAAATGTAACACAATGTCTATTGTGTTACATTTTTCTATAATTTTACAGATACAGGGACAAACATATTATTTTTTCAACAAAAAACTGCCACACAGCAAATAAAACATATATGCTGCATGACAGTTCTTTTTATTTTATGCAATGTACCTCACAAGTCCATTTGTTATTACTGATTATATTTTTGCCCTTACTAATGCAAGCTGTATTACAAATGTCATGGTTAGGAGCATTTTTATCTTTTTAAACTCTCTCGTTGTGTGCCTTCTGTTTACATAAATACATATTGTGGTCTGCAATGGCAATAACATCTTTTAAGCACTCTTTTTTGCCAATAGCATATCCCACTGAAGCAGAAACAGGAAAATCGCAATCAACACTTAGATTTTCAAGTTCTTTTTTCCATATTTCTATAAGCTCTTCTGCTCTTTTTTCAGTTCCCTGTCTGATTATCATCAGAAATTCATCACCGCCGTAACGAAAAGCAACACAATCTTCCTTTGCAACTTTAAGAATTGACTCCGCTACTTTCATAATAAGCCTGTCCCCTGACAGATGCCCGTAATTATCATTTACATATTTCAGTTTGTTGACATCCCAGTAAACAACGGCTATATCCTGATAGTCATACGACTTATCTTCCACAAGTGAAAGTAGTTTATTTTTGTTATACAAGCCCGTCATGTCATCTTTACTTGCTTTAATTTCCATTTTTACAGCTTTCTTCTGCGATTTTCTGATAATTGTATTAACACTGTTGGAAACATACGCAAATGCAACGGCTAAAAGACATCTCGGTATCACAAAATACAAACCTATTGTCAATACGGGATTTGGATTTATCTGACTCATCTGAAAAATTCCGTTTTTATCAAGATTTCCTATAGATGTTGCCGTCAAAAGTGCCATATTCGCATCGCATATTCCAAAATAATAACCACCATATGTACTTAATACAATACTTATAATCGTAAGTATAAATGTATATACCGATATTCTTTTTGATGTGTACATCCCTGCAATAACAAGCGGAATCATAATAATAATCACCATATGATATGTAAGTGAAATGCTCGCCGAAACAATTACACACATAATCGCTGCAACGCTCACATACTTAGTCAGATGATGTTCAAGCCCAAGTGCCAGCAAAAGAATGATATGTACAACTGCAAAAAAACATGCTGCTACATATCCTGTCATAAATATCTTTTTATCAACAATAAATATTCCAAACATATTCATGACATTTTCAACAGAATAAATAACCATACAAAATAATACAAAACGAAATGCATAAATATTCTGGGCTACATCTTTTTCATCACTAATCGGACTTTTTCCAAATATCTGGCATAAAGTTTTTTTATATCTTTCCATTATTGCTCCTCTTGCCTTATAATTACTTTCTCCACCGCAACATAAATCTCAAACCTTTTTATGCTATGAAGTCCTTTTGTAAAAACAATATAACCCTCACCTCTAATATTACATTATCGAACTAATCACACTTAAAACTATAGCAGCAGCCGCACAAATTAAACCTATAATTGCTGTTGCTCTCACAATCATACGCTTTCTGCCTGCTGTTGATGTATTTGACTGTTCATATTCATTTCCATCAATCAGTTTTTTAGCCTTGTCCGCTTCCCGGTCATCAACAAATATATTAAACTCAATATTATTTTTTCCTGATACTGCATTAAATTTATCTTCTCTCCTGCAATCAGCATGTATTCCTTCATCCGTTAATTTACTGATAACAGCATCTGCCTCAACTGAATTTGATGTACTGTATATGTTCTTCATGCTAATTTTTCTCTCCATCTTTTTTATACGCTAAAAATCTCTACCACTTATTACATATATTACTATACAATCATAAAATTAGCAATTTATATTCTTAAATATTTTTACGGCTATTTTTAAATATTTTTCGTGGGATAACACTCTACCCAATCTTCCCTTTTATCCTCTGCAATGCATTGTCAATTGATTTAGGCGATTTCTCCATATCCGCCGCAATCTCCTGATATGTCATACCATCAAGATACCTCTTTAACACTTCCCGCTCCATTTTGCTGAGTTTGTCAAACATCTGATTCTGCATGTCAACAGCACTTTCCCTGTCTATCACAATCGCTTCAGGATTTGCTATATTATCACTTCCCGATGATATTACAGTCCTGTCTCCCGCCAGTTCATCGGCATCATTGAATTCATCAGAATATATTGATATATAAGAATTTAACGGTTGATTTTTAAGTCTGTTGGATTTTTTTATTGCCGAATAGAGCTGTCTTGATATACAAAGGTCGGCAAATGTCCTGAACGCCGCATCCTTTCCAGCCTGATAATCCCTTACAGCTTTAAAAAGACCTATCATTCCCTCCTGAATAAGGTCATCTTTATCACCATCTATCAAAAATAATTTTCTCGTTTTCTGACGGACAAGAGGTTTATATTTTTCCAGAAGATATTCCATCGCAGAATCTTCCTTATTTTGTGCCAAATTTATTATGTCATTTTCAGACATTTTTGCAAACTCCATTATTCCCCCCGTTTTCTTATATACTATAAAAACTGTTTACATTTACTCTTCTCTTAAATAAGTAACCAGTTTCATAAATACTCCAACATTAATTTCTTTGATTTCAGCCCTTTTTTGCCATTCTCTGTCTTACAATTTCATATGAAAGTACACCCATTGCCACCGATGCATTCAGTGAATCAATATCTCCAAACATAGGTATCGTTGCTACAAAATCACAATTTTCTTTCACCAGACGGCTCACGCCCTCACCTTCATTTCCTATTACTACGCCCATAGGTCCTGTAAGGTCAAGTGAATACATACTCTCTCCGCCCATATCTCCGCATACAAACCACATTCCTTGCTTTTTAAGTTCATCCATTGTCTTAACAAGGTTTGTTACTTTCGCAACAGGCGTGTAATTTATTGCTCCTGCCGATGCCTTTGCAACCGTAGCTGTAAGACCTACTGCACGCCTTTTCGGAATAATAACACCATGTGCTCCAACCTGATTTGCCGTTCTTATTATAGAACCGAGATTATGTGGGTCTTCGATATTATCCAGCAAAATAAGAAATGGCTGTTCATTCTTTTGCTTTGCATTCTCAAGCATCTCTTCCACTGTTCCGTATTCATACGCTGCTGCATAGGCTATAACTCCCTGATGTTTTCCTGTCTCAGACATTTGGTCAAGTCGTTCTTTTTTTACAAAATTAACTATACAATCCGTCTTTTTGGCTTCTCTCAAAATAGTACGCACCGGTCCATCCTGACAACCGTCAAGTACAAAAAGTTTGTCTATTGTTTTTCCGGCTCTAAACGCCTCTATAACTGCATTTCTACCCTCTATCGTTAATTCCTCGTATCTCATATTTTCCTCACTTTCTATTTTTTCTCTTATTTACCATATTAATTTTTCTCACACATCAATGTTTCCGTTTTATCATACCAATTTTTCTTGTGCATCAGTATTTTCGTTTTTCTACATCAACACTCCTATTTGAATTATAACTTATATGGAAGTAACTCTGTTTTTACAAGTCCATCTTTTACAAGTTCCATTGCTCTGTCCATTCTATGTGACAGATACAAATATCCGATAAGTGCCTCAAATCCGGTTGCTATCCTGTAATCCGTTATTGATGCATTTTTAGCTGACGTTGCCGATTTTGCATTTCTTCCATGTTTAAATATTGCCATTTCTTCATCCGTAAGACTATCTAAAATAACATTAACTACTTTCGCTTGTGATTCTGCCTTTACGATATTACTTGTCATTCGATGAAAATTCTTGACTTTCCCATTTCCAAGGTCAAGCACTATGGTTCTTATTATTAAATCATAAACTCCATCACCTATATAAGCAAGTCCCAATGCTGAATATTGCGATGGTTTAAGTTTTCCTTTTCCAAAAGTGTCATGCACGCTCTGTAAAAAATTCTTTTCAGCCTTACTTTTTTCTTCATCTGTAAGCTTAGTTATATTTTCTTTTTCCATACATTTCCTTTCCATTCCATATTTAATAAACTTAATAGTCATAAATTTTTTTCTTTATTTAAAATTTAAATTTAGCTTATAAATTTAATTTCTTATAATGCAACTTTTTATAACGCAAAAGACCCCAATGATAAATCATTGAGGTCTGTATAGAGGCGACTAACGGATTTGAACCGATGATCAGGGAGTTGCAGTCCCATGCCTTACCACTTGGCTAAGTCGCCATAATAAAAAAGTGACTCCAACGGGAATTGAACCCGTGTTACCGCCGTGAAAGGGCGATGTCTTAACCGCTTGACCATGGAGCCATAAATGTATATTTTATTTTAAAAAATAAACTCCCCGAGTTGGGCTCGAACCAACAACCCCACGGTTAACAGCCGTGTGCTCTACCATTGAGCTATCGAGGATTAGGTTTATACCCAAAAAACTGTATATAGATTATATCATGACTTCCTTTTGATTGCAAGAGAAAAACTCGTTCTTAACTCAAGCACTTGAGCTCCATGTCATTCGTATGCTTCGCATACTTCATGTCATCCCTGTGCTTTCGTTCCTTTGGTCAAGCCCTCGACCTATTAGTGACAGTCAGCTGCATGTGTTACCACACTTCCACCTCTGCCCTATCTACCTCGTCGTCTTCAAGGGGTCTTACTGG
>NZ_DBLYGC010000041.1:0-5860 GCF_056818865.1 Butyribacter sp. | reverse complement strand
AGTGCGCGAGGCGAACAATTTCGATGAGCCTTGAGGCTCAAGCAGGAAAAAGCCCCTTATAGGGGCAGAGCAAACCACCGGCTAAGCCGGTGGTTATGATTTAGAGAGGAGTACAAATGGGAAAATCTGCAATTTTGAAGAAGATACATAATGCTGCGAAGAATTATCAGAGATATTTGGCTGGAAAAACTTTTATGTATGTATATGAAGGAAAAAGCATTGAGGTAGTTTTCAAAAATTCCTCATTTTTACATTTAACTGGCGTAAATACGAAATTAAAGGCAAAAGAGTTTTATAAACATGCGAAAACCAAGAATGGATTGAAAGTACAAGAGTTTTTCTTTGATAAAGATCATCCGTATGATCTGGCAGAAAAAAAGACGGATCATTTAGAGGATTTATACAGGATTACGAATATGGAAGTTTTGATCACAGAGGATGTAGTTACCTTTACAGCAAATTACAAGATAGGTATTACAGATTTGCAGTTTATTTTATTATGTGGAGAAAATAGAGATAAGCACGGAAAATTGATTGATGATTGTCTGGTGCCATATTCTTTTCGGATAGAAGAAATTGGAAATGAAAAGTTTGGAGAGTTATATGAAGTGGATTTCATTTTTTGTAAGCAGACCAATGAATCAAAATATGAAATAATATCCTATAAGGGGGATAAGGAAATTGGCACAATACCGGAAGAAATAAAGACAAAGATTAGTGATGATTTTGTATAAAGTGAGGGGCAGTATAGAAATGAATCAAAACACATTGAGAGGCAGGTGACCGTAATATGAAGCTAAATATAGGAAATCATGAGTTTACAGAATTATGGGATGGCGTTTTATACAAAGCTTTGTCGGATTATCCGAACGTAAGTGATAATGAAATGAAAGATATAATTGACTTTGTGAATTATGAGAAAAATCACGGAAGAAAATGTGAAATTGAGGCTGACAGGGACGATATTTTACAGTATGTTCAGAAAGAAATGCTTAATCTGGACAAATATAAGAATGTACGTAGACCTGAAATTATAAGGGAATGTACAGCATGTAAAGCAAGTGGTGGCTGTATGACAGATTTGGTGTGTCATACGGCACCTTTAGAAAATGCAATTTCTATTTTGAAATGTGGTTCTTTACTATCTGCTGTAAATGCAAGGAAACTTTCAGATACTGTTTTACAGAAAGAAGATAGAAATGCAGCAAATGATCCGACAGATTTTTTTCATTATGTAATGTTTTCATGGGGAAACTGTCAGGCAGGGGACAGATTGGTAATGGAGAGAAAACTTGGAAGAAGTCCTTCACAAGACGAGATGAGTGCAGGCTTTACGCCAGGTGTACGATTTTATTTCAAGTATGATGATTTAGAAAAGCATCCACTGGTTGTGCACGATGGCTTTTTACCTATTAAGGTAAAAGATGAAGTGGAGCTGGCTGATTATGTGTATATGATTGTCATTCCGTTTGAATACAAGGATCAAATAATGAAAGTTATGCCTGAAAAACTGTCAGACAGAGCGTTTTGCTTGAGCCATGATAAGTTGGATGTATGGCAGTGGTCAGAAAAAGTGTATTCCTTTGTGCATGATATAGCAAAAAGCGATGTTGACAAAACAAGAAGCCACATTATACAGCAATATCGGAATCAACAAGCTTGAAGAAATGTTAAAAGTTCCAAATTGCCCATTTGTTTTATATGTTGAAAAGAAAAAGCTGACAAATCAAAGGGGATTTGAAGAATATTTGCCCAAGCAGATCAAAAGATTCGATTTTACATTTCCCACATTTTATGCTATGATTAAATTTGAGTTTTGCGACTCATTTATAAAGAAATCGACCAGATTGCGGATGCTTTGAAAGTGGTTTAATTTTTTTTGCTCTCAAAAATTGGTACATGATTGGTACGTTAACCAAAATTTTTGAGGGCAGAAAAATTGCTGTCTCGAAAAATTGGTACATAAATTGGTACATAAACGAGATGCCAAAACCCGCAAGCCCCGTAAAATCAAGGTTTACAAGAAAGGAAAGATAGAAAAATGAAACTAGGAATTGTTGGTCTTCCAAATGTTGGAAAAAGTACATTATTTAATTCACTTACAAAGGCAGGAGCAGCGGAGGCAGCAAATTATCCGTTTTGTACTATTGAGCCTAATGTGGGTGTAGTACCTGTACCGGATAAGAGATTGGATGTTTTGACAAAGATGCATAATTCTGCAAAGACAATTCATGCGGTTATTGAATTTGTGGATATTGCTGGACTTGTAAAAGGAGCATCTAAAGGTGAGGGACTTGGCAATCAGTTCTTAGCCAATATCCGTGAGGTAGATGCTATTGTACATGTGGTTCGCTGCTTTGATGACAGTAATATTGTGCATGTAGACGGAAGCGTTGATCCGTTGCGTGATATTGAGACAATCAATTTGGAACTTTTATTCTCAGATTTGGAGATTTTGGACCGCAGATATTCAAAACTCGTGAAGAGTGTCAAAAATGATAAAACTCTTGTGAAAGAGTTTGAGCTTGTTGAAAAGCTGAAAAAACATTTGGAGGATGGAAATCTTGCAAAGACATATGAGACGGAAGATGAGGATGAAGAAGCATTATTGGAAAGCTTCAATCTTTTGACATATAAGCCGGTGATTTATGCAGCAAATGTTTCAGAGGATGACCTGGCTGATGATGCAGCTTCTAATGAATATGTTGCAAAGGTAAGAGAATATGCAGACAAAGAGGGTTCAGGAGTTTTCGTAATCTGTGCACAAATTGAACAGGAAATTGCAGAATTAGAGGATGACGAAAAGAAAGAATTTTTGGAGGATCTTGGATTATCTGAGTCAGGACTTGACAAACTGATTGCAGCAAGCTACAAACTTTTAGGTTTGATTAGTTTCCTTACAACAGGTGAGGATGAGACAAGGGCTTGGACGATTACCGAGGGAACAAAAGCTCCTCAGGCAGCAGGTAAGATTCATACTGATTTTGAACGTGGATTTATCAGAGCTGAAGTTGTAAGTTATGATAATCTCGTAGAGCAGGGGAGTATGAATGCTGCTAAGGAAAAAGGGCTTGTTCGTTCAGAGGGAAAAGATTATGTTGTTCAGGACGGAGATGTAGTTCTTTTCAGATTTAATGTATAAAGATTTTTGGTTTATGTAAACTTATACATATAGTTAAATTTAAGGGGGATGGCAGATGGGAGCTGACATCAGATTTCCACATTTAGGGATAGAAATTGAGAAGCTTGGCAAGAGCATTTCTATAGGAGGCTTTTCGATTGCATATTACGGAATTATAATAGCATTTGGCATGGTCTGCGGCTATCTCGTAGCGGCATGGCAGGCTAAGAGAACCGGTCAGGACAAAGAAATGTATCTTGACCTTGCATTGTGGGATATTATATTTGCTGTTATAGGTGCGAGAGTATATTATGTTGTATTCAGCTGGGATTATTACAGTAAAAATCTCAAAGAGATAATAAATACAAGAGGCGGTGGACTTGCCATTTACGGCGGTGTCATAGCTGGAGTAATAACAACATTTGTGTTTTCAAAGGTTAGAAAAGTTTCTTTTATGAAACTTTTGGATACTGCCTGTGGAGGACTTCTGATTGGCCAGATAATAGGAAGATGGGGCAATTTCTTTAACAGAGAAGCTTTTGGAGGATACACAGACAGCTTATTTGCAATGCAGATAAAAAGAACTCAGGTTAGTCAGTCGAATATCACGCATGATATTATTAAACATATTGTTGATATCGATGGAGTATCTTATATACAGGTTCATCCGACTTTCTTATATGAGTCTTTGTGGAATGTGATAGTTTTATTGATAATTCTATTTTATACTAAAAAGAAAAAATATGACGGTCAGTTGTTCCTTATATATTTATTGGGATATGGTGCCGGAAGATTTTGGATAGAAGGGCTTAGAACAGACCAGCTTCTTATACTGGGGACGCAGGTTGCGGTTTCGCAGGTATTATCTGCGACAGTTGCGATTGCAGCGGCTGTGATAATGATTGTCATGTTTAAAAAGAAAAAGGATGCAAAATAATAATGACCGACCGGATTTAGATTATAAATAAAAAATTATAAGACAGATTGATTAAATACGAAGGTGGGTTATCACACTAATCAGTAAGTGTGATAACCCACCTGTTTTTGTTTAAAGAATTTGTTTTTTTGTTTCATCATATTATATGCTGCAAGGGTCAAAATATCTTTTACTCCTGACATCGTTATATATAATGATAATATTTTGCTTTTCTGATAAAGAAAGTTGCTGTAACGCAAAGCGTAAAGAGCTCGGCAACGGAAATAGACAGCCATATACCGTTTATGCCTAAAATTACAGGCAGCAACAAAACGGCAGAAAGCTGAAATACAAGTGTTCTTAAAAATGAAATAGCTGCCGATATAGGCCCGTTGTTTAAAGCTGTAAAGAATGACGAACCAAATATATTATAGCCGTTTATAAGGAATGCGAGACAGTAAATTCTAAATCCTGAAACAGTCATTTTATATAGAGATTGGTCATATCCGACAAATAATTTTGAAGCAGGTGCTGCAAGTAATTGTGCGAGTGTAAATATGGACACAGCCCATATACAGATGAGAGTTAAACTTTTTTTAGAAAGATTTTTTAACTCATCGTGATTTTTGGCACCATAGTGATAACTTATGATAGGTGCACTTCCAATAGAATATCCTATAAATATCGCAACAAAAATAAAGTTGACATACATGATTGTTCCGTATGCGGCTACACCGTTTTCTCCGGCAAATTTTATGAGCTGTAAATTATAAAGTGAATTTACGATTGAACTTGAAAGGTTTGTCATAAGTTCAGAGGAACCGTTGGTACATGTTCTTAAAAGAACTTTGCCATAAAAATGTGTTTTTCCGAGTTTCAGAGGACTTGAATTTTTTCGGGCGAAATAAAAAAGTGGCAGAAGACCTCCGATGCACTCTCCACATACAGTGGCAATTGCGGCTCCGGCTAAACCAAATCCCAATAGGGCAACAAAGATATAATCAAGTACCATGTTGGTTACTCCGGCGGCAATGATTACAAAAAGGCCGAGTTTTGGTTTTTCGGCGGTTACAAAAAAGCTCTGAAAAACATTTTGGAGCATAAATGGCATAAGTGAGATAAAAGAGATTCTTCCATATAATACACAGTTTTCGAGAAGTTTTCCGTTTGCACCCAGCGCAATGCTTACCGGGCGCACCAATATTGCTCCAAGTATGGAGAAAGCAAGTCCGCCTATAATTGTGGTGTATACAATCAACGAGAAATATTCGTTTGCCTTCTTATTTTTCTTTTCTCCGAGTGTTTTTGCAACAATTGCGCTTCCGCCTGTTCCCATCATAAAGCCAAGAGCACTTAATCCCATAATAAACGGAAGTATGAGATTTATGGCAGCAAGTGCTGTTTTGCCGACAAAATTAGATACGAACAATCCATCAACAACACTGTATATGGATGTAAATATCATCATTACTATTGACGGATATACAAATTTTAATAGTTTTTTAAATGTAAAATGTTCTGATAATTGAATTGCCATGACTACCTCCGATGTAAATTTTTGAGTTTATTAAATTCAGTGTGTAAAGAGTGTATATATTTATCAAATATATTAAGTACAAAAGTCTGCTCCTGTTCAGTCAATAATGAGAAGGAATTATTCTCACATTTAATGATAGGATAAATTTTTTTACGTATAAGTATTTTCCCTTCATCAGTCAGATTTATTAGGCGTTTGCGAAACGCCACACGCCGCATAAATACGACATTTTTTTGTTACTAAATATAAAAATCTCCTCACGGTTTGTGGTATAATGGAGTTGTTC
>NZ_DBLYGC010000040.1:0-6802 GCF_056818865.1 Butyribacter sp. | reverse complement strand
TCTGCGTTCTTTTCTGATATTCTCTGCAATAATTTCGTATATGTGCTCTCTTTTCCCCATAGCCCCATCATCCTTTCTGACTTATCGCATTATATCAGAAATAATTATGGGTTTTGGTAAACTGTAATCCTTTGACATTTTCGTGTAATACTTTGCAGATATTGCTATTATTTAGTGCTTCATGCAATATACTAGTCCATCTTTTTCAGTCCTCTCAACATATCTTTAAATTCTGCATTGTTTATTACCAAATCATCATACTTTCCAGTACCAACAACAGCTCCATCTTTCAACATAACAATCTGATCCACATCTTGAAGTATCTCTTGTTTATGAGTTATAATAATAACCGTCTTTTCTTTTAGTCTCGTATGAAGAAGTCCATTGATCTGATGTTCTGAATACACATCCGTATTAGAAGTCACCTCATCAAAAATTATAATCGGTTTATCATGCACAAGAGCTCTGGCGAGAGCAATTTTCTGTTTCTGTCCTCCAGAAAGCATCGCTCCATTTTGTCCTACTACATAATCCAAAGATACCTCCTTTAAAAAATCTTCTAATCCACTGTCCTTGCAAGCAGTTTCTATCACTTCATCACTTACTTTTTTATAAATACATATATTATTGCGGATTGTATCATTAAAAAGATATATTTGCTGGCTGACTACCGAAATCATATTTCTATATGATTCTAATGTAATCTCGAAAATGTTTACTCCTTTCAATTTTATCTGTCCCGCAGTTGGTTCATACATTCTTGTGAGCAAATTGATAATTGTTGATTTTCCCGAACCGTTCTTTCCTATCAGTACAGTCTTACTTCCTTTAGGAATTTCTATATTGACATCTGTAAGAATTGGTTTGTCTGTTTCATACGAAAAAAAAACTTCTTCCAATTTCAAATTTCCAAACTCTGGCTTTATAAGTTTTCCCTTATCCGTTTCCTCTTGCAGATTCATAAACTCGTAGTATCTCTTGGTAGACGGTATAATACCTGATAGCAAATAGCCAATATTTAAAATTGCTGATATTGGACCCGTCACATAAGCACTATATGTAATAAACGCAAAAACGCTTCCAACCGATAATTGGAATTTAAACACCAAATTAGCTCCAATAATATATATCACTGTCACTAATATTTGTACAAGTGTGGTATCTATAATATTGTTCCATTGACTAAGTATATTTAGTTTCTTTTGTCTTTCAACTACTTTCGACTGCTTTTGAGAAAACTCTGCATGTTTATAATTTAATATTCCAAAAAGTTTTACTTCTCTCACACCACCAATTGTGTCACCAAACCATCTTGCGTACTTTTGACTATCATTGATAAAATCATCCATCACTTTTTTTCGTTGCTTTGCAAATTTTTTCATAACTACATATTTTATCGGAATAAACAGCAAAACTAAAATTGTCATTCGCCAGTTCAAAATAAACAACCCAATGACTCCTCCAGTCATACTGAATGCTTGTGTAACAACAAAAAACACACCTTCATCAGCAATAGATGTCATATTACCGATGTCGACATTTATATTATTTAATATTTCAGCGTAGTTCTTGTTATTGAAATAACTTGCTTTCATTTTCATAAGATGTGAAAAAGCCTGTTCAGAAAGAGAATATTGTATTTTTGCTGAAATATTGATTCTATTCTTCTCCTTGATTATATCAATTACAGAAATCACAAGATAAACCATCAAAGAACAAAGCACTAATTTTATTAACAGTTCCTTATTGCCACCAATAAAGCCATCATCCATTATTCTTCTGCTTAACAATGGTACACATAAATTCAAAACTGTTGAGATCAGCAGGCATCCAGATATAATTGATATTATTTTTGTATAGTCCTTTAGAAGTGCAAGCAATTTTCGCACTGCTTCTCTATTGCTCATCCGTAACCTCCATAAAAAGTTTTAATACTTTCTGATACAATAAGTGTATTGATCTGCTCTCAAGACAATTTATTGTTTCTCTAACCTCCATATTACCATCACAATAGATATCGATTTTCACCATTCCAGCTACAGTTTTCACCACGATAATCATATCCACAGCTTTTTCCAAAACATTTATGTCATATTCCTTCTTGTCATCAATTCCCATCAACAAAGCATCCGACTGGCAATAATAAGTCTGCCAATATAAAAAATTATATACATCTTCTCTGTTTGATTTATTACACAATTCCTCTGGCAGAAATTCCAAATCATATAACACACTCTCTACCTTACTGCTTACAGTAAACATATTATACCCGTCTTTTGCAAAATATTTTCTTAGTTCACTCAACCAATAAATACTATCCTGATTTTCTGAAAATTTGCAAATGATAACAGGAATACCTATTTCCGCTTCCCTTTTCCTACTTCCAACAATCTGCTTCACTCTCTGTTTTCTGCACCAAAAATATCTATCAAGTGTCCTATACTCTATCGGTTCTTGACCCAGATATACCATATGCTTATCCAACTTACAATATTTTTTAAATTCTTCTTTATTGTTTACAATAATAGTATCAATCACCGATAAACATCCTTCTAATTCTCCACTCACTTCTTCGAAATAATATTCTTCCCTACTTTGTTCACATCGCTTTGATACCCATGCAATTTCTATCCAATCTGGATAATATACAAAATCTTCTTTTGATGAAAGTTCTCTCCGTATTGTATAAACATTACTGTAAGATTTTTTTTCAAAATATTTTCCTATCATAGCAGTCACATATGGAGCAGCGTAGCTATTGCTATTACCCACTTTAAAAGGATTTCCTCTCAACACTATTTCATGGTCTGATGGAACAATAAAATCTACTCCTATATGTTTCTGTAAATTAATATCTATCTTAAAAACATCACCAGCCGCTATACCAATAACATTGGAAAACGATGCTGGATAAGTTTTGTATCCGTCATTAGCTGATGCAGCCACAATAACCATTCCTCTATTTGCATAATGATTAATCACATCCCGAATACTTGTTCTGTCTTGAAAATGTGTTACCCCAAGACTAAGATTCACAAGAAAAATATTATTTTGATAACACCAATCCAACGCTATTTTTAATTTATCTACCTTTCCTATTCCATCATCATTCAAAATTTTCACACTGCTTAACATACACTCAGAAAAATTATTTTCTATTATCATGGCACATATTGTCCCATGTATAAATCCCAAAAGATCCATATGTTCATTATCAATGACACAACAATTTGTATCGTCAATATATACCCTATATTCCAAAGGCTGTCTTAAAACTTTCTCTACAACTCCATTATCAATGACTGCTATTTTTACTTTATCCAAAACAATCCCACCTTCAGACAACATTTTCTACTTTTTCCTGAACCGCAGCGACAATGTTATCTAAAAAATCAAATCTTCTTTCCAATATATCTTTATCATTAAATGTAATATGAAATGCACTTTGTAACCCAAAAAATATAACCAATAAATCTCTCGGTTTTAATCCAATTCTTGGATCTAACAAACTATATTGATAATCAACTTCATCCGTAAATTTGATATTTAACTCTGTTTCAATTATGTTTATAATTTTTTCTCTTAAAGAATTTTCCATCTCTAAATTATCTCCTCTCCTAGAATTGTTCGCACCTTCCGTATTGCTGCAATCTGCTCAGCACAAAATCATATATATTTCTTTGTTCTATATCACTATTTGAAAATACTGTGTATTTTTCTGATAAATTTTGTATTTCACTTGAATATGCATACGAAAGTTTCTCCCTATACATAGAAGCAGATAACGAAACATACCTTGATACAAAATAAGCACTTGCATCAATATTATACTTAAAACGACACAGTTTCCCAAATTCATCATAAAAATCATCATTATAATTTCCATTCATCAAAGCTATTATTGAAATATCCGGAGAAAATGCACTGTACAGTTCTGTTGCATAAATGCCATAATTAAACGGATGCCTTGATGATAGAGAAAGCAACGGATCATCAATGCCAATAATTATTACATCCGGCTTATCTCTTTTTTCTATTTCTTTCAAAAAATTGTTAAAATAATGTATTCTATGTACTTCTGGTAAATCTCTGCAAAACAGTACATCGCCAAGTGAATAAGCCCCCATTAGCTCATTTAATTCCCCTGTTCCAATAAGAACCACCTTATAACCGTCCTTTTTGAAATTATTTAACAAATTTAGCTGTATCTGATATTTTTGAGCTACCGGAACCACTCCTGCCACCGATACAATCGGTGTTTCAATAATCTGCTGTACCAAAGAATATTTTAAATTTCTATAATCTATCATTCCATTTTCAAATTGAATATCATCCTGCATTTTGCATCGCACATTATTCAGACTGCATATCTCTTTAACCCTTTTTCTAAATGTAACTTGAACTCCCATCAGCCAAATTTCAATGCCTTTTTTGCAGTATTTTTCTATAACTCCTAATGCCACATCACAATCTAAAAGTTCTACATTGCTAGTTACTAAAAGCACATCTATATTACTATTTGTATCCAAGTCATCCCATTTTATTTCATGATATTCCCTTGCATATGTGCTTTTTTCTTTAATTTCTTCTTCACTTAAAATGTTACCGTTATGATTTATAAACAGGCAAAACCTATATTTATCAAACAATTCCTTATATCTTATAACTGGAACAAAAGACTCATCAAACGGATATATCCCTACATTTACTTTACTCATTTCTTCTCCTTTCATAAGGTACGACAGCCATATTTTTTTAATGTTATATAGTTTTTAATATTCTCTTCTATTGAAAATCTGCTTGTCTTACAAAAAGAAAGCCTTTTTCCTTTATCTAACTTTCCATTATTTTCTGCTTTTCCACAGCATAACTCACACATCTTATAACACCAACACCTTTTACACTCATCTTCTGAAATTTTTGCAACATTGAGCAGATTTTTAGCATTCTTTATATTAAAACCTTCCTGAATACTTCCAATACATAAAATGTCTGATGTTTCATTTACCCTTTCACAAGGGAACATCCTGCCATCCACATTCACAAACAACCTCTGTATTCCCGGTAAGCATTGTCCACCTGGACAATCGTAACAGCTCTTATGCTTATTATAAACATTTCTTTCAACCATCTGATTATGTAATGCAGATATATGAAAATTATATAGTGAATAATCATAGCCTTTTAACAAATTTGTACAACTATTTAAATAAACTTTAAAAACTTCATAGCTAGAATTTGCATAAAATTCCGGCGGCACATCATCCTGTTCCAATTCTTTTAAATTGTTTACATCAACATAATTTCCTGATACACCTATTTCTTTTACTAAATCATATGACATAAAAAACTCACTTGTACAAGAAACATCCTGTTTCAAGTCAATAACGGCATTAAAAGATATTTTTTTAATAAAGGCAGGACATATCTCCTTTACCATATCCAACTTCTCCATAACCGTTTCATATGTTCCCCTGTTACTCCCTGCAAATATTCTGTTCTTATTTTGAATGTTCGCAGGTCCATCTAAGCTAATGGTCAGATTAAAATCATGTGCTGCTAAAAATAATACACTTTCTTCTGTAAGTAATGTTGCATTACTCGTCATATTAAAAGACAACTTTTTACCTGCAAATATTTCTTCCGCATACGCAACACACTGTTTAATCAACTCATATTCTAACAGAGGTTCTCCTCCGTAAAATCCTATTGTTACAGAATCACTGTTTAACGAATGATCATAGAAAAATTTTATTGCTGCTATTGCTGTTTCGACACTCATACGCTTATTCATATGTGTTCTATTAACATAACTGCCTGAATATACACAATATTTACACCGCAAGTTACAGTTTTGTGTTACTTGCAAAATCATCATATTCAAATTGGTTTTATAAAATTCTTCAATTCTATCCGTTTCCGGATGCCTAAAAATGATGTTTTCATTTTTGTCACAAAGAAATCCTTTTTGCATCAACAAATCAATATCACTTTTGCATTCCTCACTTAATGCACTATACTCTTTCCCAATTTGTTCCCTTGTTATTGATGTTTTCGAAAGCAAATTTTTCAAAAAGTCATACATCTCATCCGAAATATGAATTATTCCATTTGTGTTTACATCATAGAAATATTTTTCATTATATACTTCTATCAAATGGATATATGGTATATGATCAATCATATATTTTCCTCCTTTTAAAAAAGGCAGCCTGACTAAAAGTCCTATCAGACTGCCCATAGCATTTAAACATATCTCAAAAGAGTAGTTCAAACACTGTTTGTAGCTTCTGAACCTAACTCAAAAGAGTCATAGGTCCGAATGACTTGTTGTACAGATTGTTGTAAGTCACATTTTTTGTGAGCTGTATCCCTGTAGCATTGGGAATTGTATTACAATTATTACAAGATGTACACAGGCATAAATTACAATTACAAGCACATGCAAAAGCAACTAATGTACCTTCATTGAATCCGCCTTTTTTACCAAGTTTCTTCATACTCATAATCTTTCACCTCCTTTCCTCAATCTTTAACTATAACTATTGAAATTGCTTCCAATATTAATAGTCGATGAATTATAATTAACGGCTTTATTGATAGTTTTAGTCTTTCCTTCAACAATATCTATACCTTCATTATCAGAAACACTGGTATTTTTTTCTTTTTCTGCCTGTCTCTTTGCCCGTTTTGACTCAAACTTTTCTTCCTCTGCTTTTTTAGCAGCTCTTTTCTCTTTTACTTTTTCCTCTTTTTCTCTGTTCTCTTTTGCTTTTCGTTCAGCATTCTCTTTCGCTATTTT
>NZ_DBLYGC010000039.1:0-7928 GCF_056818865.1 Butyribacter sp. | reverse complement strand
TATATAGGGCAGGGACTGCCCAAATTAACGCCTGTGGAGATAGTAGGTTACGAGGTCGATGAAGCAGGAAGCCCATTGGCTTAAGACAATGGGTAGTTCACGGTGCGAAAGTGGACATTGAAAGCGTACTTTCCGCGAAAGGCAGCGATTTTTCTGTAAAAACGACGGTTCACATTCATAAACTCTTTGAGATGTTTGGCTTTGATGGAGTATTTGGAAGAAGTGCAGTTATGGAACTTCTTGAACTAAAAAGTTCAGGTGCTTCGAAATTTCTTTCCAATTTGGTGCAAGCGGATATTATTGAACCAGTATCAGGTCACGGGAAAGGAAAATATAAATTTAACAAAATCTCATTGTTTATTATATAACAACATAGGAGTATAATAAACATAGAAACTTGAAATAAGGAGGAAACATACATGAAAGAAACATTACAGGATTTAAAAACAAGACGAAGCTGCCGTAAATATAAACCGGACCAGATTTCTGAGGAGCAGTTAAATGAAATACTTGAAGCAGGAACATATGCGCCGACAGGAATGGGGGCACAATGTCCGGTCATTGTTGTAATTCAGGATAAAAAGACAAGGGATTATGTATCAGAACTAAATGCCAAAGTGCTTGGAAACAACACAGATCCATTTTATGGTGCTCCAACAGTACTGGTTGTGCTTGCAGAAAGAAGCAGAGGAACCCATGTAGATGATGGAAATATGGTTATTGCAAATTTATTAAATGCTGCTCATGCAGTAGGTGTAGATTCATGTTATATTTACAGAGCGAGAGAGGTTTTTGATTCAGAAGAAGGAAAAGCACTTCTTGCAAAATGGGGAATTACAGGTGACTATGAAGGAATTGGAAATGTAATTCTTGGTTATGGATTACCGGAAGGAATAAAGGAAGCAGCCCCGCGTAAAAAGGATTATATCATTCGAGTAAAAGAGGAAGCATAAATGGAGTTTTTAGATGTTTTGAAAAAAAGACGAAGTATCAGACAATATATCGGTGAAGAAATCTCAGAGGAACAATTACAGATGGTATTAAATGCAGGATTATTATCCCCTTCCAGCCGTTCCATCAGACCTTGGGAGTTGATTGTGGTACAGAATAAGGACACCTTGAAAGAGATGTCCGAGTGCCGTATCGGTTCGGCTAAAATGCTTGCAAATGCTTCGGCTGCAATCGTGGTAGTCGCCGATACAGAAAAATCAGATGTGTGGACAGAGGATTGTTCTATTGTAATGTCTAATATGCATCTGATGGCAGATAGTCTCGGACTTGGTAGTTGTTGGATTCAGGGACGTTTAAGAGAAGCGTCTGACGGACAAACTACGGAAGATTATCTGCGAAGAATTTTAGGATATCCGAAAGAAATACATCTGGAAGCTATTTTATCATTAGGAATTCCGGCAGTGCATCCTGAGGGACACTCTTTGACAGATATTCCTGAAAACAAAATACACTATGAAAAATATGGAAATACTGAGATGTTATAATGGAAAATCAACTTATTAGATTGCCAAATAGTGGACATTTTGAAGATGGCAGTATTGTTTGATTCTGATTTTGGAATGTGATAATATTATCATAGACAAATGAGATATGAAATCTGAGATGGTTACGTTACTTACATCATTGGCAAAGATGATAAAGACATAAGATTAATAAAAACTGCGATATTGTATGGATGAATTATCTATACAGTTTCGCTGTTTTTGTGCTAATATATATGAAAAGAAAATAGAAGGAGATTTGAGAGAACTTTGTAAAATATATAGCACATACATGGAAGGGGAAAGTAATGTTAACAATAAACCAATTAATGAAATATTTGAGGACAAAACATCATATTACTGTTAAAAGTAATCAAGCGCAGGCTTTACGAAACATGGGGTATTATCACGGTTTTAAAGGATATCGTTTTATTCGTATACCAAGTCAAAGAATTTCGTTTACATCTTTAGATGAAATTATTGCGTTGAATAAATTTGATATGAATTTAAAGGCAATTTTTTATCCTAAAGTAATGTTTATTGAAAACGCTCTAAAAAGTTATGTTATCGAATCAACTTTGAAAAACGCGAAATCGGAGAATTTGGATGTTATTTTTAACAAATCAATTACTGATTATCAATCATATACTCCGGGAAGTGCTATGTATCACAAGCAATATGCTAAGAGAATGATGCTTAAAGGTAAGATAAATAGTGCATTGATTCGAGATTATGGAAATAATAAAAAAACAGTGAATTATTTTTTTGATACAGATAAATCAATACCGATATGGGCGATATTTGAATCTCTTACGCTTGGAGAATTTGGTACTTTTTTTGCATGTGCAAATTCTGATGTTAAGTTGTATACATCAGCAACATTACACCTTCCCAACAATCTTGATTCAGATGGTAAAATAACGGAATATATTATATATTCGTTGAAGGATCTTAGAAATGCGGTTGCACATAATAATATTATTTTTGATACAAGATTCAGAACTGGTAAGATAAATCAAAGATTAGTGGCTCTGTTAGAAGCAGAAGTAGGAATTGTAAATCTTGATTTTAAATATATTTATGCGTATATTATTCTTTTGACATATGTTTTGAGAAAAATGGGAGAATCCAAGACAACATGTAAACAATTTTTGAATATGTTTATTTCATCGACTGATGAATTACGTAACCAGCTTCCAGCAAATGTATGTAATCAAATTTTAGGAACCCAGCAACGTTCTCATCTTAAGCAATTACAAAATTTTATTAATAATATTAATAATTTCTGATAGAACTTGCATAAATTTTGACCATATGGTATATTATATGTATGAATTGCGGTGGGCGTCTTCGGACAACACCTTGAAAGAGCTTGATGCGTCGGGCTCTTTTTTTATTGTAATATGTGCATGATTATACTGTATAGGAATTACTATACAGTATTTTTTATAGACATGTTATTGTAAAAAAGGATTGGTACTATCTACGTATAGAATATTGTGCTAAAATATTTATTATAATATATTTTGTGGAGGTGCTTATGTCACTGATAGATACTTATAGGGGGTAATGCACTTGTATTTGTTGCACAATTTTATTCATTAATAGGATTTGGTAAAATTTTGAAAATAGCATTTAACAAGGCAAAGGCTGCGCTGATGTAAGAAGGAATTGAGGAAGAAACGACACTTGAGTTGTTTGTTCGAGAAGGAATGCAGCGTCCATAATATAAGGATTGGATAATTGTTCCTGTCAGAGAAGAAGAGGATACATATGTACTTGGACGTGCTGAAGCCCGTATCATTGAACTTGCCTGTGGTCCGGTGCCGGAAGGACATTCAAGGTGGACCATCCGGCTTCTGGAAGAGAAAGCAAAAATTGTTCTTGATACTCCGGTCAGCCGTGAGGCAATCCGAAGAGCCTTAAAAAAACAAACTTCGACCTCACAAAAACGACTACTGGTGCATCCCCCAAAAAGATGATGCCGAATTTATAGCATGTATGGAAGATGTCCTTGATGTATATGAACTCCCATACAATCCTGAAAGACCAGTTGTATGCATGGACGAAAAGCCTTACCAGTTACTGGGCGATGCAAGGAAACCACTGCCCATGCGTCCGGGTGACAATCAGAAAACAGATTCGGAATATGTCAGGAATGGTACCTGCAGCAAGACGGATTATCAAGCGTTTGGAAATTCACTATACACCCAAACATGGAAGCTGGCTTGACATTGCAGAAATAGAACTGAATGTAATGACCAGACAGTGTTTGTCACGAAGGATTGAAAACATTGCAAGTCTTCGTGAAGAGTTAGCTGCATGGGAAGTCGAGCGTAATAAAGTCGCAGCAAAAGTTAATTGGCAGTTCCGAACTGCAGATGCAAGAGTGAAGTTGAGTTTATTGTATCCTACGTTTACAACAGCTTCCGAATAGGAAGTTGTTGTAATGCTAAATATCAATATGCCAGCACAGTAGTATGTCCATTTATGCATCCATTGTGCTTTTCTCCAAGCGAAAGCGTGCTGCTGTAGGAAATCTGTTTTATCACAAGCCCTTAAAAGGGCCACAGCGATAAAATAGAAATGTGTGATATATTATAGAGAAGAAAGTAAAAAAATTTTAACTAGTATAACATAAAATAAATATCTGGATATATTTTTGCTTCTATGCTATAATCTAATCATCAAAATTTCCGAGGTGTTGGTTATGGCATTAGCAAAAGCAATTGAATTTCAGGAAATAATAATGAAATAGAAGGTATTCATGTCATAAATACAAAAACATTATATATAGGTATTGCTAAACATAATGCAAATGGAAAACAGAACTATATTTATTCAGTACCTAGAAGCAGTATTTAATAATTAAAAAATAACTTAATAACATGTATTTTAAGGAAAGGGGAGATTACAATGAAGTATTTTTTTACGAAAAAACATTTTTCAGTATTTTTTGGTAGTATTTTATTAGCCTTAATTTTGGGGTGTGGTCTGTATAACGGAGGCATAAAAGCATCTGCGGAGGTGACTACTGAAGTTTTAGGAAATACATTGACAGAGGTTTCGGGCAGTGGAACATTGAATGTTGCAGAAAATATTGAAGATATAAAATTGAATGTTTCAGAGACATCTGAGATAACAGATATCTGTGTTGCAGATGGAAATAAAAATTTTAAAGTATATGAAGGCGGACTTTATTCAGCAGATTACAGCACATTATATTTGGTGAGTGCTGGCAATGATACATTAAAGCTTCACCCTGATGTTAAAAAAATATGTGACGATAGCAGAGAAAAAAATCATTTTGTGTCAATAGAATGTGATGCTTCAAATGAAAATTTTTGTGTTGAAAATAATGTTTTATATAATAAGGACAAAACAGAAATCATTATTTTTCCGAGCAAAATGACAGAGTATACAATGCCTGAAACAGTCAGTGATATTTCGGTTATTACAAATGAATTCTGTAATGATTCTGAGGATGAGATGTTTGTAAGATACAATAATGTTGCATCTAATCTTGAAAAAATTGATGTTCACAGTGGTAATAAAAAATATGTTGCAATAGATGGCGTGTTGTACAACAAGAGCAAGACAGAGCTTGTTTTATATCCAGAGTCAAGGAATGGTGTATATGTGATGCCTAAGTCTGTGAAAAAGGCAGATTCGGCTGTATTTTGTTCAGCAAGAAAACTAACACAGCTTACCATATCAATTAACAAGACATTTGTACTCAATGGCTGCACTTCGTTGAAAAAAGTTAAATATACTGAGGGTGTAAACGGAGTAAAAATATATGGAAACTTGTTTGGTGAGACAGGAACAAAAATTGATAGGATATACCTTCCATCCACTATAAGATATATAGAAATTATAAATGTAGGTAAGGGTGCAACTGTATATGGATATCAAAATACAGGAGATTATGAGTATGATTTATCTCCTATAGCTGATATAAAAAAATATGTGATTTCTCGTGGTTATAAATTTAAAAATCTTGGTACAGCACCTACAAAAGTAAAGAGTGCAAAAGCAACAATAAAAGGAAGCAATGTCAAGGTGAACTGGAAATCATTGTCAGGAGCTAAAGGTTACAAGATTTCATTTGTACCAGATAAAAAATATCGTTTCAATGAAGTGGTTTTGAAACAAATTTCAGGTGTAAAAAAGACTTCATGTACTATCAAAAAGAGTAAATTAAAAGGGAAAAAGAAGATATATATCAGAGCATATAAAGTTATAAACGGAATAAAAGTATATGGAAAAGCTGTTGAGATAACATGTAAATAAAAAAGGTTATTTCACGGTACGATTGGTACTGTATAATGAAAGGAACTAAAGTTATATTAGGTGCAGATAAGAGTTATAAAAATACCAATGTAAAGAAAGTAAATGCACAAAGAGCAGCTACACATTGACAAAAGGAAAGAGTGCCAAGATTAAAGTATCCACAGTGCTTGCAGACAAGAAGAAAAATAATTATCTGACGACATATAGAATAGTTTCGCTATAGAAGTTCAAACAGGGATATTGTAATCGTAAGCGATAACTGAAACATAAGTAAAAGAGGCTATATAAGTACATAGCCTCTTTTTTTATTCATCTTGAATGGTAATAGAAAATGCAGCAAAAGAGATAAAAGAGCAAGAAAATATAACTGAATAGATTTCGCTGTCGCGAAATCTAAGGAATAAAAGACTTTCAAAAAACTTCATAAAAAGAATCGCCACAAAAAGCAACACAAACAGTTACTTTTGAACGATTTTTTTTGATTTTATACTAAAATACGACCACTATGGTATTGTTCCTGGTCAGCATATGCATTCATTTTCTAACAAGGGCACGCTTTCGCTACACAAACTTCGTAGCAGTACATAGTATCCTAAAAAACAGGATACAAGTACTGGCGAGTTTGAAGTGCCCTATTATAGAAAAATGAATCATATGCTGACAGGTAATTTATGTTGTGTGTAAAAAATATAAAAAAAGCACCCTTTCAAACAATTAAAGTTGTATAATGTAAGTGCGTAAACCAACATTAGGAAAGGAGTGTTTTTCAATGAAAATAATATCACAATTATCACTGTTTGACGATACTTTTGAAGAAAATTTAGGAGATTTATTTCGGCTACAGACAATTCTTGCTGCTTTACCAGACGAAAAACTGATTCAAAAACTGCAAAAGATACGTGGAAAAGGCAGAAATGAATGGTCTGTTACAGCACTGTGGAATTCATTTGTTGCGAGTTTTATTTTCGATCATGACTCTGTTGCCAGTCTTTTAAGAGAATTAAAACGAAACAGTCAGCTGAGAATAATCTGTGGATTTGAACCTCATTTTTATAAAAGCAAAGGAAATGTCGAAAAAATAATTCACTGTAAAGTTAATTCGTTTGGAGGAAATTTGCATGGGTAATAGAAAAGAAGAAATATTAATTGTGGCATTGCATCTGTTTGCCAGAGATGGTTATGAGGCTGTTTCAGTAAGTCAGATAGCAGGAGAGCTTGACATAACAAAAGGGGCATTATACCGTCATTACAAAAGCAAAAGAGATATTTTTGACTGTATTGTCAAGAGGATGGAGCAGCAGGATGGTGAACAGGCATCAGATTATGATATGCCGGAAGAGGGTAAAGAGAGAATGCCGGAAAAGTATGAAACAGTGTCGTTTGATGATTTTGTGAAATACAGTAAGTCTATGTTTGAATACTGGACTGAGGATGATTTCGCATCATCGTTTCGGAAGATGTTGACAATAGAGCAGTTCCGCAGTAAAGAGATGCAGAGTTTATATCAGCAGTATCTTGTGGCTGGTCCTGCCTTCTATGTGAAAGATTTATTTGAAAGCATGGGAATTACAGATGCTAAAGACAAAGCAGTCAGATTTTATGCAATTTTGTATTTCTATTACAGCTTATATGATGGCACAGATGATAATGAAAAGGTAAAAGAAGAATTTGTATCAGCAATAAATTGTATGGTGCAGGAATTTAAATAAAATCTGCATTCCGTTTTTCAACCAGTAGGATACGACATGAAAGCATCCACCAAGTACATATTCGAGTAGCAGCTCTGAGTCCTGACTGCTGGCATTGGGACATTTTATCTGTTCTGTTTGTGTTTTCCAACAATGCATATATTTCTTTGACAAGAGAGTCTTCTGTTTTATCATATAAATCGGGAACATCTCTATAATATTTGTAGAAGGTTCCACGGTTTACGTCTGCTTTTACATAAGTATCCACAACAGTGATTTTATCCATTTGCACAAATACGAAAACATACTTATTTATTTTCGGCAGTTTAAAGAATAAAAGCGATAGAAATTCCAGTTGATATTTCACATATTTTAGGAAATTTAATAACTGTTATATTTGATTATCAAATTCTTCGCAAACCCTTGAAAATACTAAGTTTGTAGCAAGTGAACT
>NZ_DBLYGC010000038.1:0-12897 GCF_056818865.1 Butyribacter sp. | reverse complement strand
ATTATTACAATAACACTGATGTATGAAAGAGTAAATATCTACTGTGCAGGACTGAATTCCACCGCCCTATATGGCAGTGGAATTTAAAATTTCATTTTTGGAAAATAAAAAAGTTGAAAAAAAGTGTTGACATATGTAAATCTGTTTGATATAGTATAGAAGTCGCGTGAGACAAGCGAGACAAACGAAAGGGATCTTAGCTCAGCTGGGAGAGCATCTGCCTTACAAGCAGAGGGTCACAGGTTCGAGCCCTGTAGGTCCCATTGCAACACTTTTAGTTGCTACAATTTAATATGGCGGGATAGCTCAGTTGGCTAGAGCACACGGTTCATACCCGTGGTGTCGTGGGTTCAAATCCCTCTCCCGCTACTTCAAATCCTCTGAATATTTTCAGAGGATTTTTTGTGTAACAGGAAAAGATGTGAACTGCAAATAGTTTTTAATAAAAGGAGTTAAAATATGAGAGTTGGAATGGGATATGATGTTCATAAATTAGTTGAAAATCGTGATTTGATACTTGGCGGCGTAAAAATTCCTTATGAGAAAGGTCTGCTTGGACATTCTGATGCGGACGTTTTACTTCATGCCATTATGGATGCATTGTTGGGCGCAGCGGCACTTGGAGATATAGGAAAACATTTTCCAGATACGGATGACAGATATAAGGGAATTTCAAGTATTAAACTTTTAAGTGAAGTCGGAAAACTTCTCGATGAAAAATGTTATATTATAGAAAATATAGACGCTACCGTAATTGCTCAGCGTCCGAAATTAAGAAATTATATAGACGAAATGCGTAAAAATATCGCACAGACACTCGGAATTGATATAGAGCAGGTCAATGTCAAAGCAACGACAGAAGAGGGGCTTGGATTTACAGGAAGCGGAGAGGGAATATCTTCTCAGACAATATGTTCATTGTCTTCTATGTATGACTATTCTGTTGATATGACAAAAACGCACCCGACAGGATGTGCCGGGTGCAAGGGCTGTACTAACAAAAATTAGTCTATTGCATTATTTAATATGCGTCTGAAAACAGGTGCAATCTGGGCGGCAACAATGGCTTTTATCGTGTCAAGCACTATGAATGGTAAGAAGCCTGCGATAAATGCCGCCTTTAAATTTATTCCGCCGATAATCATTATCCATATAGAACCAAAAACATCAACAAATACAGCCGATATAATTGCTGCTATGGTAAATGAAATTCTGTTATATTCGCGCTTGCAGAATATAGGTAAGAGAATTGCAATAATAACAAATGCGAAAGAGTATCCGCCGTACTGGCCAAATAAATAACCTATACCGCCCTGACCGCCTATAAAGACAGGAACACCTACAGCACCGAGAAGAAGCCATACAAGAGATATTAGGAATGACTGTTCAAGTGCAAAAACCAGTCCAATCAATGTTACGACAAAGTTGAGTGCCGTGATATGTGAACCGTTTGGAAGTGGTATGCTTATGTAGGCAGATACACAGAGTACTGCGGCAAAAAGTGCCATAAGTACGAGATTTTGAGTTGCAAATATGTTTTTGTTTCTGGTAATAGAATTGTTCATTTTTATCCTCCGTTTTATACAATTATTTTTAACTGCAAATGAAAGTATATATTTAAAAAAAAGAGTTGTCAACCTTTATTTGAATATGGTTGACAAACAAGGCGAATCAAATATATACTGTTATAGTAGGTTTTTTAGAAAAAGAAATGAGGTTTATCGTGCATAAAAATTGTGGAAGAATAAGAAATTACTTTGCTGCTTTGTCAAAGCCTGACGGTTTTGAAAATTGGGTGATAGCAAAGGTAGAGATAAAAGCGGCTGTCACTGCCGATGAATTGGATAGCAATGTAAACAGTAATGAAATTAATGTACAGATAAAAAAGAAGAAAAAGAATTATGCATTGATTATTGTTGAAGATAATATTGTAAGTTTTGAAGTTTATCTAATCAGAATAATGAACAAAAGCAATGACAGATTTAATACGTCATCATCTGAAAGCGGTAAAAAGAACAAAGCAGATTTTTTGCAATATCTCTCTGATGAAAATATGTTTTTGGATAATACAATTTCCTTTAATAAAGATGAGATAACGGAATTTGTGTGTGATGTCGGGGACGGCAATCCGATTCACAGAACCGAAAATGCAGTTGTTCCGGGACTTTTAATGTTTGATGGGTTATTAGAGTTGTACAGTGTATTATCGTGTGAAATTAAATATATACTGCCTGTTTTTGAGGGGGAAAAGATTGAAATTTACAGGAAAGCTGACGGACTGGAAGCGTGGATATGGCGTGATGCCGACAAAAAAGATGCGGGATATGTAAAGGTGTTTGAGACAAAATATTAGGCAGAATGTCAACAGTTTGGCACACAAGGTACAAAAGATAAAATTCAGAATAGAGGGTTAACTTATTATGGCTTATATATTAGATGGATTGAGAAGTTATATAGGAATAGAAAACAGTATGTATCGTCATGTATCTGCTGAAGAACTGGGAGCAAAAGTTCTTGATGCGTTGTCTGATAAAACAGGGATAAAAAAGGCAGATTGCATAATAGCCGGGAATGGTGTCGGTGCAGGAGGAAATATATCAAGAGTAATGTCATTATCTTCTGTTTTTGGTGTCGGGACACCGGCATTTACAATAGACCTTCAATGTGGTTCGGCTTTGGAGAGTATTGCAGTTGCGGCGGCAAAGATAGATTCAGGACAGGCAGACATAATAATTGCGGGAGGATTTGAAAGCAGTTCTACTGCACCTAAGAGAGCATACAATGAGAATCATCCTGACTATGAAAAATATGGGGACGATTGGTATAAAGTTGCCAAGTTTGTTCCTGATGAACACAGGCAGCAGGCTATGTTAGAAGGTGCGGAAAGAACCGCAGTATCAGAAAAGATTACAAGGGAACAATTAAACAGGTGGGTTTTAAGAAGTCACGAACTTGCAAAAAAAGCAAGGGAAAGAGGTGTTCTTAGCGATATAACCGTGGAAATTCTTGAAGGATGTAACAGGGATGAGGGAATAAGAGACAGAATGAGCGAGAAGCTATTAAACCGTCTGCCGGCAGTTTTGAAAGAAGGAAAGATAATTACGGCAGGTAATGCCTGTCTTACAAATGATGGAGCAGCTTTTCTTGTGTTATGTTCGGAGAGATATTTGAGGGAAAATAAACTTAAACCTATTGGAAAATTTGTTGACATAGCCGAGGTGGGAACCAACCCGGGGCAGAGTCCTAAATCATGCATAGCTGCCATAGAAAAGCTGTTGAAAAAGAATGATATGTTGCCCGGTGAGATAGATATATATGAGTGTAATGAGGCTTTCGCCGTAATAGATGAGTTGTTTGCAAGAAAATATCCTGATGAGATTGAGAAATACAATATATTTGGAGGTGCTCTTGCGTATGGTCATCCGTATGGTGCATCGGGGGGAATAATAACGCTTCATGCTTTGAAAGCACTTGAAGAAAAAAGCGGTAAGTATGCGGTTTGTGCTGTGGCGGCAGCAGGGGGAGTAGGAAGTGCGATATTGATAGAGAATGTAGAATAAATAGAAAGAAATAAAATTAAAATATGATATTGTCAGGGGAAGGGCAGTAATGAAGTGAAATGAGGATTATTATGAATTATTACAAAATGATATGTGAAAAAGAACCGGAGAAACTTGCTATTGTTGAAGACGGAATACCATATACATACGGTGAACTTATACAGGTAATCGATGAGGTTTCTGCAAATTTGTCATTAAATGAGGATAAAATGTATGGTTTAGTCAACAACGGAACATGGAAGAAAATCGGTGAAGATAAAAAAAATGGGAAAAAAGTATATACAATAAAAAGCAGGTCATTTCTTGAGCAGTTGATATTGTTTATTGCGTGTAATAAAATCGGAATTATACCTATGATTGTTCAGCACGACATAACGGAACTTCCCAAGATAACAGAAATACCGGATGAAGTCTGCATGGCTGTTATGACATCGGGAACGACAGGAATACCGAAAATTCTTTATAGAACTTATGAGAGCTGGTGTGATTTTTTTCCTATTCAGAATGAAATATTTGGGATAAATGAAAAAAGCAGGATGTTTGTTCAGGGAAGCCTGGCTTTTACCGGCAACCTGAATCTTATTATGGCTCAGCTTTTTGCCGGTGCAGTTACTATTGTGGAAAACAAGTTTAATCCTAAAAGGTGGGAAAAAGCTGTAAAACATTGGGATGTGGATGTTATTTATCTTATTCCGTCAAAACTAATGTGCATACCGGACTGTTTTAATGAGAAGAATGTTAATATAAAAATGATTTTGTCAGGTTCGCAGAGTCTTGGAAAAAAAGATGCCGAAGCATTAAAAAAAATTTTTCCGAATACGAAAGTCATTTTGTATTATGGTGCAAGTGAACTGAATTATATTTCGTATGTGACCGATGAAAATATGAATACAAAGAGAAATCTTATCGGAAAACCATTTCCAAAGGTCGATGTGAGTGTTAAAGACGGAGAGATTTATGTTACAAATGATTTCCATGTTTATGGAGTAAAATGTCCGTTTTCTCTAAAGGATAGAGGATATTTTGATGATGACGGAAATCTTTATTTTGAGGGGCGTTCCGATGATATAGTAGGAATAAGGGGGAGAAAGGTTTCAAAGGCGAAAATTGAGGCAGCTATATGTGAATATGACAATGTAAGTGAAGCGGCGGTTGTTTTGGAGAAAGAAAAGGATATACTTACCGCATATGTTTCAGTCAAAGAGGGCGTAAGAGAAAGTATTTTTAATAATGAAAAAACATGTGCAGAGTTTGAGCAGGGGATATATAGATATATAAGGAAAAAACTTGCACATTTTGAGATGCCAAGGAAGATTATTCTTCTTAAAGAGATGCCACATAATGTGGATACAGGAAAAATTGATATAAAATCATTGAAGTAGATACAAAGTTTTTTATATTTGTTCGCAGCCTTCCTGATATATAGTTTTTTATAAAGCAACGTATTGGTTGATAACAGTGTACTGTATTATCACTGTTTTTGTTTCATGAAGTTTTATGGCAATGAAAGTTAAGTTTATTATTTTTGTTTTACGGTTACGGTGCAGATTGCCTTGGCACCATCTTCAGATACAGTAATGATGGCGGTACCGGCTTTTTTCGCTCTGATTATACCTTTTTGGCTGACAGCAGCAACAGATGTTTTTTTAGAAATCCATTTAGGAGTGTTGCCTGATGCTACATTGGCAACTAAAGTTATTTCATCACCCGGTTTTAGTGTTACGGATGTTTTGCTTAATTTTATGACAGGCGGTTTTACAGTTACTTCACATATTTTTTTGATACCGTCTACAGTTGCCGTTATAAGTGCCGTACCGTGTTTCAGTGCTGTGACATATCCGTTTTCATCGACATTTGCAACACTTGTTCTGTTTGATTTCCACACAGGATTTATTTTTGATGAAACTTCAGCGGTTATTTTTGCGGATTGTCCTCTGTACATGCTTAATGAAGAAGGGTTAAGTTTGACAGTCGGAGTTTTAACTTTTACTTTGCATTGGACTGTTGTGCTATCTGCCTTGACAGATATTATTGCATCGCCCGGTTTGCAACCTGTGACGGTACCGTTTTCATCGACAACAGCAACACTTGTCTTATTGCTTTTGTAAGTTATATCTCCTTTAGTTGAGGTTGTGACATTTAACTTGAACGATTCATTATGTTCAATGGAAATTGATTTTTCAGATAAAACTATTTTTGTTTTTGTCACAGTGATTTTACAGCTTATCTCAGTTCGTTTATTCTTTACATTTATTTTGCATGTACCGGGGGATTTTGCCGTCACTTCGCCTAATGATGTGACTGAAGCGATTTTACTGCTTGTACTTTTAAATGTCGGAATACTGCCGTTTGAAGAAACAGCGGCAAGATAAAAAGAGTCACCTATTTTCAATGTCTTTTGGTAACATGAAAGTAAAATAATGGGGTAGTTTGATGCAGCGTTTACTTTTACATTGTATGGAATACAAGAAATTAAAATAGCTGCAAGAGTTAACAGGTTTAAGAATTTTTTGTTCATAGTCCCCTCCTTACCGGAAGGCTGCGATAAATGTATCGTAAATGCCATTTATGAAAAAGTCAATGCGTGAATTGAAATATTGTAGGAATTTACAAAAATGTTTAGTTGATTTTGTGGAAAATAGACAAGTGTAGGAAAATGTGATACAATTATTCAGAGCATTTAAATGTATCAGTAAATGTATCAGATATAAATGACAGAAATCGGAGGGCTAATGATGGACAAAATTAAAATGACAACTCCACTTGTAGAGATGGATGGGGATGAAATGACACGCATACTTTGGAAGATTATCAAAGATGAGCTTTTACTTCCATATATAGATTTAAAGACAGAATATTATGATCTTGGTCTTGAACATCGTAATGAGACAGATGACAAGGTTACAATAGAGTCTGCAGAAGCTACTAAAAAGTATGGTGTTGCAGTAAAATGTGCAACTATCACACCAAATGCTGCCAGAATGACAGAGTACGATCTTAAAGAGATGTGGAAGTCACCAAATGGTACTATCAGAGCTGCTCTTGATGGAACAGTATTCCGTGCACCTATTCAGGTTAAGGGAATTGTTCCTTGCGTAAAGAACTGGGAGAAGCCTATCACACTTGCAAGACATGCATACGGTGATGTTTATAAAAATACAGAGATTAAAGTTCCGGGAGCCGGAAAAGCAGAGCTTGTATTTACAGGTGAGGACGGAAAAGAAATCCGCAAGACAATTCAGAAATTTACAGGTCCCGGAATCATTCAGGGAATACATAATACAGACAAATCTATCACAAGTTTTGCAAAAGCATGTTTCAATTATGCTCTTGATACAAAACAGGATTTATGGTTTGCGACAAAAGATACAATTTCAAAGATTTATGACCACAACTTCAAAGATATATTTAATGATATTTATGAAGCTGAGTACAAAGATAAATTTGAAGTAGCCGGCATAGAATATTTCTATACACTTATTGATGATGCGGTTGCCCGTGTTATGAAAGCAAAGGGCGGATTTATCTGGGCATGTAAGAATTATGACGGTGACGTTATGAGTGATATGGTATCATCAGCGTGTGGTTCACTTGCCATGATGACATCTGTACTTGTATCACCTACAGGAGTTTATGAGTATGAGGCTGCTCACGGAACAGTTCAGAGACATTATTATAAACATCTTAAAGGTGAGGAGACATCTACAAACTCAGTTGCAACAATATTTGCATGGTCAGGAGCACTTCGCAAGAGAGGTGAACTCGACAATATTCCTGAACTTATGACATTTGCAGACAAACTTGAAAAAGCAACACTCGGAACTATTGAGTCAGGAAAGATGACTAAAGACCTTGCGCTTATCACAACACTTGAAGATGTGACAGTATTGAACAGTCAGGACTTCATTAAGGCAATCAGAGAAAATCTTGATAAAGAACTCGCTTAGTATAAACTATACTAAATAGTATATATATCATACGGTTTTAGGTAGATTGAACCGGATGAGACAGCGGTTATTATTGAAAATGTGTTATTGATATGAAAAACGGCACCCTATGAATTTTTGTGTTCTGAGGGTGCCTGTTTTAAAAGTAAAGGAGGTTTTTTTTATGAGTTTTGGTGTGGATGAAAAAATATTTGAGGGGAAAGTTGAACTTCCTTCATGTGCGTTTACTCATGGTGCAAAATTTCATTCAGATGATGTTTTTGCAACAGCATTTCTTCAAATGATAAAACCTGATATACAAATTATAAGAGGGTTTGAGGTGCCAAAAGATTTTGACGGAATAGTTTACGATATAGGAAGAGGAAAGTTTGACCATCATCAGGATGACAAAGAATATAGGGAAAACGGCTGCCCTTATGCAGCGTTTGGTCTTTTGTGGAGAGAATTCGGAGCACAGTGTATTGGTGAGGAAGAGGCGCTAAGATTTGATGAGAAATTTATACAGCCGCTTGACGAATCAGATAATACAGGCTGCGACAATGACATAGCAAAGATTATTTCTGAATTTAACCCGGGCTGGGATTCGGAGTCGGATTATGACAGTTGCTTTGAAAAAGCCGTTGAATTTGCAAAAGTTATTCTTGTAAATCACTTTAATGCGGTTGCGGGGGTTTTAAGGGCAGCCGAACTTGTCAAGGCTGACATGGAAAAATGTGATGGTGAGATACTTATATTATCAAAATTTGTACCGTGGAAAAGTGTTGTTATAGACAGCGGTTACAAGTACGTTGTATATCCGTCAAATAGAGGTGGATACAGTATTCAGGGGGTGCCGGTGAGCACTGAGGATAATACTTTGATATGCGATTTTCCAAAATCATGGTGCGGAAAGGAAGCAGATGAGCTTAGAAAGATAAGTGGTATAAAAACACTTAGATTTTGTCATCCAAATGGTTTCCTGGCAGCAGCAGAAACTCTTGAAGACGCTGTTAAGGCAGCAAAACTTTCATTGGAAATTGGTATTGGCGGCATAAATATTTTAACACAGGAATAAATAGGGCAAATAAGCATCAGTATAAATTGTAAATATAAAAAATGTCAGGGTCAAATTAATGATTAGTTTTGACTCTGACATTTTTATTTATTTTGTTGCGTTTACAATAGCATCTATTGCCTGGTCAAACCAGTTTACATTAAGGCTTTCAACATCACCGGCATCACTTGCGGCAGCTATAGCAGGTGTCATAGGTATCTGACCGAGTACAGGAAGTTTGTACACGGCAGCTACTTCTGCAAGGTGGCTTTTTCCGAATACTTCTATGTGTTTGCCGCAATCAGGACATTCTACATAACTCATATTTTCGATAATACCGATAATAGGAACATTCATCATCTGTGCCATTTTTACGGCTTTTGCAACTATCATTGAGACAAGTTCCTGAGGAGATGTCACAATAACGATTCCGTCAACGGGAATTGATTGGAATACAGTAAGTGCTACATCACCGGTTCCAGGAGGCATGTCTACAAACATATAGTCTACATCAGTCCATATTACGTCCTGCCAGAACTGTTTTACAGTACCCGCAATAACAGGACCACGCCAAATAACAGGGTCAGTAGCATCATCAAGGAGAAGATTTACTGACATTGTCTGGATACCTGTCTTTGAATACACCGGATAAATTCCACTTTCGTCACCTCTTGCACGCTCGGTGATACCAAATGCTTTAGGAATTGAAGGACCGGTAATGTCGGCATCAAGGACAGCCGTATGGTAGCCTTTTTTCTGGAAATTTGCGGCAAGCATTGAAGAAATCATTGATTTGCCAACACCGCCTTTTCCGCTGATGACGCCAATTACTTTTTTTATTGAGCTTTTTGGATTTGGTTTTTCTATAAAACTTTTTGGGTCGCGGCTTGCGCATGCTTCACCGCAGCTTGAACAGTCATGATTACAATTTTCACTCATAATAATCCTCATTTCTGCACACATATCTGTTTGTTTATGATGTTGTCAGGAATGTGAACGAAAGTAAAGTCGTATCGCTTTATATCTGTGCTGTGTGCTTTATTCTAGATATAAAGTTCCTGAATAACTAACTATGTGATAAAGTATATCATTTTAAATTTTAGGTGTCAAAAAGCTTAAAAAGTCATAAAAACGGTGTGTGCATCATATATTTATATCATGATGCAAGGGGCAAAAAATAGATGGCGATGTATGTTTTGGCAGGAATTGTTATCTGAAGGCTTGGCAGGATTGCAGTGATACGTATAAATGTGATCTATTGCAAAAGCTATTGCTGTGGCATGTGGCAGAAGGAGTGTGGATGTCACAGCCGACTCTGATTTCAGTGACTGGGAATATTTGATTGATGGAGGCAGGTTATGAGTCAATATAAAAGAATGGTTTCTTATTTATACAAATACATAAATGGTGCAAAAAGCCAAAATACAGGATTTGTAAGGATAGAACTTATGGATAAGCAGTGCCGTTTTACAGTTCAGATGCGTATGATACCGTTTGAAGTATATCCAAAAGTGTATCTTTATATTCAAAAAGAGCGTGGGGCAAAGTGTATAGAAGTTTCTGACATGGGGGTAAAATCAGGAAATCTTGTAAGCAGATTTATGTTGAACCGGGAAAATATTGAACAGACAGGGTATTCATTTGATGATATTGATGGATTGATAGTGTATATCGGTAAAGAAATGTTTTTTGCAACTTCCTGGGTGAAAGACGAGGTAAAATTAGGTGAGATGGAAATTTTTTCACCGACAGGAAAAAAGGAAAATATATTTAAAACGGACAAATCAAGAGAGGATGCTTTTAACAGTGAGAAAATTGAAAAGGACAGTAACAAAGAGAATGGAACTGTCAGTCTTTCAGGTGAAACAGCAGAGAATAATAATGTTGAAGTCCATAACGGTAACGTAGCAGATATAAATGACAGTGCCGGAAGTGTGAATGGGGCTTTTGAAACTGAAAAAATTAAAAGTGATAACAATGAAAGTGCTGAGTCAGTGGATTTTGTGCAGGATGTTTCTAAAAAGGAGTCTGATGAAGAATTTGACCCCGAAAAAGTTATTATCAAGGCAAGCGTGTATGATGAGGGGGAAAAAGATTTTGGAGAGAGAATACTTAGTACGTTTCCGATAATGTATCCTTTTGTGTCAGGAATAATTGAGAAAAGTGTGCGTATAGAACTTAAAGATATAGGATGTCTTCCAATAAAAATGTGGGTGCTCGCCAATAATGCCTTTTTGCTTCACGGATATTGCAGTTACAGACATATTATTTTTGCAAAAATAAATACAGATGAAAAAGAAGTACAATATGCAATAGGTTCACCGGGCATTTATAATGAGTATGATGAGAAAATAGCCAGACAGCATGGTTTTATCTATTTTCAGCCGATAGGTGATGTCAAGGATGTATGCGGGGCATTTGGATATTGGATTCATCCGTTAAAGTAGGTGTACAAAAAGTGGTCTTCCCATGAATTGTTTATTTTTGCAAATTCGTGAAGATAACCTTCCTGTTTAAAACCGAGTTTGTTTAGCAGGCGTATAGAACTTGTGTTGTCAGGCATAACATATGCTTCTATTCTGTGAAGCGGATAGTCAAAACAGACTTCGTGAAGAAGAAAATTTAATGCTTCTGTCATGTAACCTTTTTTAGTATAGTCTTTATCGAGCTTGTATCCAATCATACAGCTGTTAAAGGCACCTCTTAAAAAATTGCTGAAACAAATAGTCCCGATAGGAAAATCGGGATTTTTTTTATCGAACATCCAGTAACGCATATAATTATTCTTGAAAAAGCTGTTGTATTCAAGAGAGAGATTTGCGCGTTGAAATGATTCGGTATAAAATCTGTCACTTCTTGCAGGCTCAAGAGGTTCAAGGACATCCTTATTTTTCTTATAAAAATTTAAAACTGTGGGAGCCCATGAAGGCTGCAGTATATTTAAAATTAGACGGTCGGTCTGATAAAATACATTCATGATTAAACCTCGTTTTAATTAATTATAATTGCTTATATAATAAATATATTCTTAATTATAGAATAATGAATGTAAAAATGGAAGAGAAAAAGAATAGATTTCGCTGTCACATGTTCTAAAGCAAAGTTTATATCAATCTCTGCGTTAAAGTGGCCACAGCGAAAATAATTCTGGTGAAAAAATGATTGACAGTTATATGAATACATTGTATAATAGTGAAATGTGGCGTGTGACATGCTGAACCAAAGCCCCGGTAGAGCATCTACGCGCAGTATATTTAATTTATGTAGTAGATAAGATTCTAAGTGAATAAGTTAGGAGGTACTGGGATGAAGAGTTATATGGCTAGCCCATCCACAATTGAAAGAAAATGGTATGTAGTTGATGCTACAGGACATACATTAGGACGTCTTGCAACAGAAGTTGCAAATGTATTAAGAGGTAAGAATAAGCCTACTTATACACCACATATTGATACAGGTGATTATGTTATCGTTATCAACGCTGATAAGATTAAAGTAACTGGTAAGAAACTTGACCAGAAGATTTACTACAATCATTCAGATTATGTTGGTGGAATGAAAGAAACAACACTCAAGGAAATGCTCGCTAAGAAACCTGAGTATGTTATAGATCATGCAGTAAAAGGAATGCTTCCAAAGGGACCACTTGGTCGTCAGATGTTTACAAAACTTCATGTATATGCTGGTGCAGAGCACGGACATGAGGCTCAGAAGCCGGAAGTATTAGAAATCAAAGAGAGAGCATAATTGAGAGGAGGAAAATACAGTGGCAAACGCAAAATTTTATGGAACAGGTAGAAGAAAAAGCAGTATTGCTAGAGTATATTTAGTACCGGGTACAGGTAAAATCACAATCAACAAAAGAGACATTGATGAGTACTTTGGTCTTGAAACATTAAAAATTATCGTTCGTCAGCCACTTGAGGCTACAAACACAACAGATAAATATGACGCTATCATTACAGTACGTGGTGGCGGATTTACAGGACAGGCTGGAGCTATCAGACATGGTATCTCAAGAGCTCTCCTTACAGTAGACGGAGACTTCCGTCCAGCACTTAAGAAAGCTGGTTACTTAACTCGTGACCCACGTATGAAAGAACGTAAGAAATACGGTCTCAAGAAAGCTCGTAGAGCACCACAGTTCTCAAAGAGATAATATTTACAATTCAAAGCGTTTTATGGCGTTTCAAGAAAATATGTTATACCTCGGAATTTCGGTTCCGAGGTTTTTTTTGTATAGGCCTAGAGGCCTCATTTGCGAAATGTAGTTTCTCTTGGAGGAGAAATGGAATGTAGCAAATAAATAAACCACCTGCTATGCGGGTGGTGGAAAGAGCTTAAGCGATGTGCAATG
>NZ_DBLYGC010000037.1:0-17780 GCF_056818865.1 Butyribacter sp. | reverse complement strand
CTGAACAACTCCATTATACCACAAACCGTGAGGAGATTTTTATATTTAGTAACAAAAAAATGTCGTATTTATGCGGCGTGTGGCGTTTCGCAAACGCCTAAATAATAACAACTGAAAAAGGAGAAACAATTATATGCAAGATGATGAAGTAGGAAAATACAAGAAAAAAACAGAAAGTAATATCTCAAAAAGTAACCGTAAATCAAAGCATAAACATCAGTATAACGAATGTCTGATACAATATGAATCTACATTTGCAGGCAAAGATCATATCAGCACAGGATTATATAGTTATTGTACTCGTTGTGGAAAGATAGGTGATAGATTCGAAGAGAATAAATCTATTGTAAATGATTATATTAGAATAATACATACATCTGTTGGAAAATGCTACTCTGTTATGTCAGGAACAGAATTATATGAAAGGTATCATGATAAGTTGCCAGTATTCTTTGTAGAGGATATATTTAAAGATAAGTATATTAATTTAGAAGACTAATGGCAAGTACGTTAATCAGAGTTGAGGATGAAATGATTCTGGTTTTATTAGGATGAGAAAATGGAAAAGTATTTTTAACATACTTATAAAAATACGACCATTTTTTATTTTGCCCGAACGTCATAGAAGTGGCTATTATACGACAAGTGGACGGCTTTCGCCTCGGAGAACAACTGTCGGCACATAAAGGTATAAAATACACGCTTTAAGTGCCGACAGTTTCACCTTGAAATTAGGTGCTTACGTTTTTTTTCTAGGTCGGTTATGGCAATAACGAATAATTGTATCTTGGACGTAGGGGCGATAGCAGTTTAGAGTGTGGGTTCTCCAGTATTGCTGTATAGTTGTCACAAAAGAATCTGTTAACTTTAAGTGACATAAAACTTTGTCGGTCATTTTTTGTTTATGATAATATCGTATTTCATCTATAGATAATTTTTTGAGTTCATCTTCTAATTTCATCATGTATATATTCATGTTTTCGTTGCCAAATAAAAGATATTCGGGAGTTACGTCTAACGCCTGAGAAAGCATTAGTAGATTTGAAGCAAGAGGTTTAGGCTCTGCATCAGGATCGTCCATTTTTTCAATGTTTTCTAATCTTTGAATGGTTTTTAGACTAACACCACTTTTTTCGGCTAATTGTTGTTGAGTATATATTTCAGCTCTTGCCTCTTTCAATCGCAATGAAAAATTAGAAAGGTTTTTTTTTGAATTTCGCATATTCTCTTACATCTCCTTTTTGAAAAGTATATCACAATAATGCTTTAAAGTAAAGAAAAAGTGAATTATCATATACTCATTGTTGAGTATATGATAATTTGCGATGTTCTGATAGGATAGAGATGAAGGGAGGACATATTTGAAGGCTTAATGGCTTTATGAAGGATTTATGACAGAGGCGAATAAAAAATGTTGTGTTCGAGCAGTTAGGAGAAGATAATGAGATACTATAAATTTGCAGTTAGTGGGAAAGAAGAAAAGATAAAGAAATTATTACAAGACAAGGAGTATCTTAGAGAGTATAGGTGGGATGGAAATGTAATTTGTGCAGTTAACAGCTATATGTACCGCAATTTAAAAAATGACATTGGAGTTTTAGCTTATAGGCGGGAAACAGATGATAAAATTTTAGCAGTTTTTTTCTTGGATGAAAAACGAGAGACTCTGGAAATTGCGTATACCTATATCAACAAGATATTAGAAAGTGTATTTGAAATTAAACGCATACAATTAATGCCAAGTGAAATCACAATGCATGAATTTCTTGATTGTTACAGAGAGGCCAAAAGAAGAGGTTTTGATAATAATGGGATTAGATTTGTGGAGCTATCAAACTTATTCATATATGAATATTATATGGATAATTCAAAATCATATTATAATTCAGAATCATTTCATTTTAAATTTGAAGAGAAAATCATACCTAAAACTAAAACTGAAAAAATTGCGATTTATGATAAAAAGTTTACCAAAGAACTTTCAAATATAGAACTGCATTCAAATAATACTGAATACCAAGGAAATGGGGTTCATTACATAATTTCAAGCAGGAGTGTTGAAGCAGCATGCGATATGACGGAAACACTTGCTCAATCTTTGGTAAAGGCTAATCGTATAAATGGCAGACGAATTGAAATTATAAGCGAAATTGAACCAAACTTATACAAAACAAATAATTATTTGGAAGAGATAATAGAGAATAATTATGGCGGTATAATTATATTTGATTTATCGGAAAAGCTTGGTTGCAATCCGGTGGATTATCATATGACATGCAAGTATATAGAAAAGCTGGTGAAAAAATACAGGAATGAGTGTCTTTTTATATTTACATACAATATGGATAATCCAGGCTTTTCATATCAGCTTTTACCGCAGCTTCAAAAATATGTGATTCCTGTTATGCTTCGGGAGGGAAGAGGCGACAGAAGAGCCGCCATAAAGTATATGAAAGCTTTGATAAAGGATTCCGAATATGCAGAATACGCTGGACAAGCCAGTGAATTTATGAAACTATTTCCGGAAAATGACTTCACTCAGACAGACGTTCTTATGGCATATGAGCAATTTGAAGCTTGGTGCCTGAATAAGAATGTGTTTCATGCTTTTAGCTATGACCTGTCACAGGCTTTTATGCTGGATAGGGATAAGACAAGAGAATCTTCTTATGACAGACTTAACAAGTTGATAGGTTTGAATATCGTCAAAAAACAGATTGAAAGCATTATTGCATCGGACGTTGTGGAAAAGGAACGTAGAAAGCGAAAAGGCAAGGAGTACCGGTTATGTTCCATGAACATGATTTTTGGAGGTAATCCGGGCAGTGCGAAGACAACTGTCGCCAAACTTTTTGCAGGGATAGCAAAAGAAAAAGAAATCTTAAAAAGCGGAGCTTTTGTAGAACGCGGGGGGATGGATTTGGATGGATGGGAGTGTGTCACAGCTATACGAGAAGCGTTCCTTGCGGCGAAGGGGGGTGTTTTGTTTATTGACGAAGCCTATTCTATGGTATCAGATACAGCAATAACAGTTCTTATTCAAGAGATGGAAAACAGAAGAGATGATGTAATTGTTATTCTGGCAGGATATAATGAGCGGATGCATGATTTCATGAAAATGAACGAGGGCTTAAAAAGCAGGATACCATATTGGATTGATTTCCCAGACTACACAGCCGATGAGCTTACGGATATATTCAAATTGATGATAAGAGAACGCGGATTCTGGGTTACAGATGCGGCAATAAAAGAAGCACATTATATTTTTGAAAAAGTGAGAAATACCGATAATTTTGGTAACGGTAGATATGTAAGAAACCTGATTGACAGGGCTTTGCAAAATCAAGCGGTAAGATTGCTTTCAGACGGAAAAGATGCTAGTGTTATTAAGAAAGATGAATTATTTCAAATTACAAAAAATGATATAAGCATGTTGGAAGAAGGTATGAAGAAAGAAAGGAAACCAGGAACCGCAAAGAAAGAACTTGATAACATGATAGGGCTTGCTTCTGTAAAGGAGATCATTCATAAGGCAATTGCTCATTATAAGCTGAATAAACTATGCATTGATAAAGGGATTGCAAGAGAAAAGGTTTCATTGCATATGGTTTTTACCGGGAATCCCGGTACAGCAAAGACTACTGTAGCAAGACTATTTGCAGAGATTATGAATGATGAAAATGTTCTAGCTACAGGAGTTTTTGTGGAAGTGGGACGTGCGGACCTTGTCGGTGATCATGCTGGATCTACAGCTTTGCTGGTAAAAAAGAAGTTTAGTGAAGCACAAGGTGGTGTTTTATTTATAGACGAAGCGTATTCACTTTGTGATTGCTGCGAAAATGGTTTCGGAGATGAGGCAATCAATACGATTGTGCAGGAAATGGAGAATCATAGGGATGATGTAATCGTAATTTTTGCCGGGTATACGGAGCCTATGCATCGATTCCTTGATAGAAATCCGGGGATGCTTTCAAGAATCGCTTTCCAAGTGGAATTTAAGGATTATACTACAAACGAATTGTGTGACATTATGAAACTTATGGTTTCGGAGAAACAAATGAAAATCACTGATGCGGCTATGAATAAATTAAGGAAAAATTTCAATATTATTCGTGGAGAAAACGATTATGGAAACGGTCGATTTGTACGTAAGACACTAGAGGAAGCGGAAATGAATCTGGCAGAGAGAATATTAAAGTTTAAAGAATCTGAGATTACTACAGAACTAATCACGACTATTGAAGAGTGCGATATTCCAAAGCTGAGTACCAAAAATAACACAATAAGACACATTGGTTTTGCATGCTAACAGCTTTATTTTGAGATTAAAATGGAAAAGGAAATGGTGATTCATTATGGGAACTATAAAGATGAATGTAAGAATCTTCACGCCGATGCGAATTGTAGTGGTGGATATGAAGAGATGGAAAAGATTATGAAAGATAATTCGGAACTATATATTTGGTGGGACTGATATTTGGGAGGTGATTAGTGTGGCAACATATGTTATTTCAGATATTCATGGACAGTACGATATGTTCATGGAGCTGGTTGATAAGATTAAACTTAAGGAAACTGACACACTTTACATACTAGGAGATATACTCGACAGAGGACCGCACCCCATAAAGACACTTAGGAAACTTATGGAGATGCCAAATGCTATATGCTTGGTAGGTAACCATGAGTTTATGGCATTAGAATGTTTGGAATTTTTGATGAAAGAAATCACAGATATGTCTTTAGAAGAACTGGATGAAAAAATGATTGATAATTTAGTAACATGGCAATATATAGGAAGCAAATCAACGATTGATGAGTTCAGTCAACTGGATTCAGAGTCTAAAAAGGATGTGATAGATTTCATAAAGGATTTTTTGATTTATGAAGAAGTATCTGTCAATGATAAAGATTATCTTCTGGTTCATGCTGGCTTAGGAAACTATTCGCCGGAAAAGGACATAGAGGATTATTCACTTCATGAGTTGATATGGGCGCGAGCAGACTATGATGTAAGATATTTTGAAGATACATATGTTATAACGGGACATACACCGACTCAGACAATTAAAGATAATCCACATCCAGGTTATATTTATCGGAAGAACAACCATATAGCAATTGATTGTGGGGCGAATTATCCCGGCGGAAGGCTGGCTGCCTTATGTTTGGACACTGGGGAAGAGTATTATTCAGCACCCAATGTAAAGGAGCACAAAAAATGAAAAAACACGATAGAAAACTCACTGTTTTTCTGGATATTGATGGAGTACTTAATACAGATAAGACAGTACAGAGAACTCCGGACGGATACAGAAGCATAGAGGATAGCCGCGTTGAACTGCTGGCAAATGTAATTGATAAATATGGGGGTGCTGATATAGTTCTATCATCTGATTGGAAGGACATGAGAGAAAATGACGATGACTATATTTATCTAACAGCCAAGCTGCATAAATATGGACTAACTTTATTAGGTCATACAAAAGATAAACTTTATGATAGAGGCGCAGGAATTAAAAAATACTTAACCGAGCATCCGGAAGTTGAAGAATATGTTGTTATTGATGATAACACATTTGATTTTCAAAATTATAGAAAAATTTGGGAACGTCTGATACTGACTAATGGAATTGAAGATTCTCAATTAGCTTCTGAAACACCCGCAATTGAGGCATTAATATTCATGGATTATATAAAAGAAATGTCGTGAAAATAAAAGTACTTAAGAACATTGACAACGAAAGGAAAATCAAATGAATAAAACAGGAATAAAATTACAAAAAGTAATTGATAAAAACGCAAAATTGTTTAATATGAAGTTAATTAGGAGAAAAGACTATCCTTTTGTTTTCTCAGAGGCAGAGGATTATAATTTAACAACTGTGCTTAGCAATGAATTGTTTTCATGGGAGCTTCAAATGACTATAGGAATAACGAAAGAAGGATTGATTCATATAATGCTTTTTATGTATCCGGTTATCATAAAAGAAAAAAATCGGCTATCTTTTATTCAATTCGCAAATGCCGCTAATATGTGGCTGGGATCGGAATTTGGACGTTTTTTAGTTAATAATGATAATGATTATTGCTATGAGTGTTTTTTGTCGCAACAGTTATTAGACAATACAACGGAATTAGAACGACAATTGTTTGACAGACCTTTTTCGCAGTTTAGGGATTCTTTAACGCCTTTAATGCAGTTAAAAACAGGAGAATGGACAGTGGATAGAGCCATTGAATACTTGAATGAGCTGAAGGAAAAGGGATATGTTTACAATTCTGAATATGGTATTTAGTGAAAGATATATTAACGAACTTATTAGAAATTATTTTTTAGTGTGAAGAGTCAATAGTTTAAGACAGGGGGGGTAATGTATGACTTTTGAAAAGCTTACAGAGCTAATAGAAAAAAATAATATTCCAGAAAATGTAAAACTTGAATCTGATTCTGGCTGGGAGTACGGACCGACAGACATGGATGGAGTATATTATAATCAAACAAAGAATTTAATAGTATTTACTCAGGGCTTTTGCGAATGTAATTATAGTGAACCGGAGTGGAGTTTAATTTCGTTAAGGGAAAAATTTTAGGTGATTTATTTATAAGATTGAAGCACTACAGGAGGTAAAATGTGACTATGAGAAGAGAGGATAATATTAGCATTTTTAAAGATACAGAAAATTTGGTGAAAAGTAATAAGAAGATTTTAAATGCCGTTCAGTTTTCGACGGATAATCAGCAGCTTATTTTAGAAGAATCCGAATTTAGGGCATTGGAATTAAAAAGATATATGGAAACTGCAAAAGTGGTAGTTTCAAGTAAAAGAACTTTAGAAGCTGCTTCTTTATATGCACATAAAGGAATGAAGACTGCTGTGCATAATTTTGCATCAGCAACAAATCCAGGTGGAGGTGTAACAAGAGGAAGTAGTGCTCAGGAGGAGTGTTTATGCAGATGTTCCGGGTTATATTTTAGTCTGAATACAAAGCCTATGTGGGATGGATTTTATAATCCTCATAGAAATACACATAATCCGGTACACAATGATGATATTATTTATACGCCTGGAGTTGTTGTTTTTAAGACAGATACGGCAAGTCCGAAATTAATGGATGAAAAATACTGGTACAATGTGGATGTTATTACCTGTGCTGCACCTAATTTGAGAGAAAAGCCGGGGAATATACACAATCTGGGTGATGGTGACAAATGTGTTAAGGTAAGTGATAAGCAGCTTTTGGAAATACAGCAGAAGCGTCTTAGAAGAATTTTGGATATAGCCGTTGATAAAAGAGAAGAAGCTGTAATTTTAGGAGCATTTGGGTGTGGGGCATTTATGAATAAACCTGAAGTTGTTGCCTTGGCGGCAAAAAATGTAATAAAAGATTATTTAAATGCCTTTAAAGCGATTGAGTTTGCTGTTTATTGCAGTCCCAGAGATGATAGAAATTATAAGACTTTTGCCAGAGTGCTTAAATCTGTGGCACAATAAATTACATTAACGAACATATATTCATATGATAACATACTTATAAAAGTGACGAAAGGAGACAGACTTAGTGATAAAAATTATATGTAAGATATGCGTGGACTTGTGATTAAAATGAGCAAAATTAATTTTTTGCTCATTTTTTTCTTCCTTTACTCATATATATAACAATAAATAACATAATGATGCAATGGTCAAAATGCCTTTTGACCACAATATCATATAATAAAAAATATATATGGGGGCAGTATGGAAGAGTATAGCGTATATAATGACATTTCAAAGCGTACAAATGGAGAATTTTATTTAGGAGTCTGTGGCCCGGTCAGAACAGGAAAGTCAACATTTATAAAAAAGTTTATGGAAATGTTTGTACTGCCCGGAGTTGAGGATGAGAATGACAGAAAACGGGCAATGGATGAACTGCCGCAGTCGGCAGAAGGAAAAACAATAATGACAACGGAACCGAAATTTATTCCCAAAGAGGCAGTCAGGATAAATCTTTTTGATGGCAATGAAATAAAAGTCAGAATGGTAGATTGTGTTGGCTATATAGTTGAAGATGCAAATGGTCTTATGGAAGGTGAGCGTGAGCGTATGGTTATGACTCCTTGGTCAGAAGAACCTATGCCTTTTGCAAAAGCAGCTGAGTATGGAACAAAAAAAGTTATACATGACCATTCGACAATAGGAATTGTTATAACGACAGACGGAAGTTTTGGTGACATATCAAGACAGAGTTATAAAGCTGCAGAGGATAAGACAATATCTGAATTAAAAGCTTTGGGAAAACCGTTTATAGTAATAGTAAATTCGGCAAATCCTTTTGGAGAGAAAGCAAAAGATGTTATTACAGAAATAAAAGAGAGAACAGGTGTAACTCCGGTAGCGCTTAATTGTATGCAGCTTAGCAGTGAGGATGTTAAAAAGATAATGAAAAAGATACTTGACTCATTTCCGGTAAGCCAGGTTTCATTTTATCTTCCAAAATGGGTAGAAATGCTTAAAACAAGTCATTGGCTTAAACAGGAACTTATAGCAAAAGTCAGGGAAATACTTGCAAAAGTAAGTTGTATTGGAGACATAAACAGGGAAAATATGCTGTCAGACAGTGATTATATCAGGCAGTTTGATATCAATAATATTGATATGACTAATGGAAATGTCAGTATTACAGTTAAATTTGATGAAGAAAAGTATTATCAGATTTTAAGTGAACTTGTAGGAATGGATATAAAAGGAGAATATGAACTTATACATATATTGAAAGAATTTGCAAAGAAGGGACAGGAGATTGAAAAAATAAGTGATTCGTTAGCGGAAGTAAAGAGAAAAGGATATGGTGTCATCACTCCGTCAATAGAGGATATAAAGATAGATGAACCTGAACTTATACATCATGGCAATAAATTCGGGGTTAAGTTGAGAGCAACCAGTCCGTCAATTCATCTGATACAGGCAGATATCGAAACGGAAATTGCGCCTATTGTCGGAACAAAAGAGCAGGCAGAGGACTTGGTGAGATACATTGCCGGAGGCGAGGATATAATTTCTGAGGACGGACAGTCGGGAATATGGGATACAAGTATATTCGGAAAAACAGTGCGGCAGCTTGTTGAGGAGGGAATAGAATCGAAAGTCAATAAACTTACAGATGAAAGTCAGGTGAAGCTTCAGGACACAATACAAAAGGTTATAAATGACAGTAACGGCGGACTTGTGTGTATTATCATTTGATATAACAACGGAGTTTTCGAGCGGGCATTCGTTTTCATAAAAAAAGTGGGTTGACAATTTTGTCAGCCTGCTTTATCATATTAACTGTATTAACAATGTCAATACAGTTAATTGTGATAATACGGTTGTGGGAGGCTTTATTATCAGAAAGAATTGGGGAACGGTATCATATGTCAGTTGTTTGGGATTGAAATTTCTACATATGACGAAAAATAAACGTTTCAAGCGTATATGAGGGGAGGTGACAGAAAGTGATTCAGATAAATTATCGTGATTCAAGACCAATTTATGAGCAGATTAAGGACGGAATCAGAAAACTTATTGTGCAGGGGATTATGGAGAGCAATGAAAAATTGCCATCGGTAAGAGAGTTGGCAACATCACTTACGATTAATCCAAACACAATACAAAGAGCGTATAGGGAACTGGAAGCAGAAGGTTATGTATATACAGTGAAGGGGAAAGGCTGTTTTGTTGCGGGCATTCCTGAGGAAAATTCGGCAAGGAAGAGTGAACTTTTGAAACAGGTTGCGGATATTTCGGAGGAACTTAAATTTATGGGGACTAAAAAAGAAGATATTTTTGCTGTTATAGATAAGGTATGGAACAGCAAATAGCAAATCTTTAGTGAAAATTAAAGCTGCTACACGAAAAACTATATGAGGCAGCAAATCAGACGGGTGCAGGAATTATGCACAGAAATGAGGTAGAAATGATAATAGGAAAAGATGTATGTAAAAGTTTTGAAGGGTTTAAGGCTTTGGATAATGCGTCATTTCATGTAAAAAAAGGCTCGGTATATGGATTGGTGGGACCAAACGGTGCCGGTAAATCAACACTCCTTAGAAATATAACAGGTATATTTAAACCGGATAGCGGAAGTATACAAGTGGCAGGAGCGGATGTTTTTGAAAATCCGGATGTAAAAGAAAAAATTGCATTCATCCCGGATGATGTATTTTATTTTAAACAGGCGAGCCTTGATGATATGATGAAGTATTATGCAGGCATTTACAAGAAATTTGATAAAGAATTATATGTAAAACTTTGTAATTGTTTTCCGGCAATTGACAGAAAGATGCGTGTAAGAAGAATGTCAAAGGGTATGCAGAAACAGTCGGCCTTTTTGCTTGCAGTTAGTATGCGGCCGGAGATTCTTGTTCTTGATGAACCGGTTGACGGACTTGACCCGGTTATGAGAAAACAGATATGGAATATTCTTTTAAATGAAGTAAGTAAATATGGTGTGACAGTGCTTGTATCATCACATAATCTTAGGGAACTTGAAGATGTCTGTGATTATGTGGGAATTATGAATAAAGGCAAATTGATAATAGAGCGTTCTTTGACAGAACTTCAGGGAAGTGTTTCAAAAGTTCAGGTAGCATTTGCAGATGAAGTACCGGAACTTGAGAAATATGTGAATGTGGTAAATCATTCTGTCATGGGAAAGGTTCATACTATTATTGTAAAAGGTGAACCGGAAATGGCAGAGAGGAAAATTATGAGTTTAAATCCGATACTCATGGATGTTTTGCCGCTTACGCTGGAAGAAATATTTATATATGAGTTGGGAGGGGAAAATTATGAAGTCAAAGAAATCTTATTTTAGCAAAGCTGTATTTAAAAAGGATATGATGCAGTTTTGGTCTTTATGGGCAATTGAGATATTCATTTCTATAATTGCTTTTATAATGCCTCTTATGAGCAAAGTCAGAAGCATAGTGAAAGAAAACGCAGATAATGTTTTGGCAATACCGGATGATGTGCGAGATCAGATAAAAGAATTTTCGTTGATATGGTCAAATCCAATTGTGATAGGTGTACTCGCAATAGTTGTGGCAATAGTTATATTTCACTATACATTTAATTCGAGAGACATGTATATGATGCATTCATTTCCTATTAAGAGGGAGGTGTTATTTGTATCACACTATCTGGCAGGTTTAATCATCTTGCTGATACCATATATATTAAGCTTTATAAGTTACATTGAAATAGCATGTGTTTATAAAACGCAAATGGTTTCAGATATTGCTTTACTTGCATTTGAAGTGCTTGCCATGATAGTGCTGTTTTACAGTATGGCATGTACGGTTGTTATGGTGTGTGGAAACAGCATGATGTCCATAGTTATATACGATGTTGCAAATGTCCTTTATGTTGCTGTGTTTATGATGTTCTATTCAATAAATCAGATGTTCTCTTATGCAACAAGAGAAGTTTCGCCTACGGATATATTGGAAAACAGATTTATATGGCTTAGTCCTGTTATATATTGCATGCAGAAGGCAGGAATAAAAAATGTGACCTCCGTGGCAGGAAAGTATACTCCGGGATATTCACAGAAATATGCGATTACAGGAAATGATATTATGCCATTTGTTGGAGTTTTTGCGGTTGGAATAATCATATTTGTAATTTCTTTAATGATGTATAAGTACCGCAAATCTGAAACTGTAGGAGATGTAGTTTCGTTTACATGGTGTAAGCCGGTATTCAGAACAGTATTTTCTATTACAGGCGGAGTCTTTTTGGCACTTATACTTTGGGTTATACGATTTTATAATACAGGGTTATCATTACATTCTATGGGATATGAGGGTGGAAAGCTTATATATGCGGGTATATTGGTTCTGATATGTGTTTCAATATGTTATTTTATAAGTGAAATGATATTAAAGAAAACATTTTTCGTCTGGAAAACATTCAGTAAGACTAACTTTTTTGCTGTATTTGGAGTTATGTTTATATTTCTTGCTTTGGAGGCGGCAGGACTTATAGGTGTGAAAATTCCTGATGCAAAAAATGTAAGTTCACTTGAAATTTCAGCATACAATGAACTTTTGTATACCGATGAGGAGGACATCAGTAAATTTATTGAGATACAAAAAGAGATTGAGGATAAAAAGCTTGATGTAGGTGAAGAAGAAAACAACTGTGGAATAGACTTTATTTATACATTAAAAAATGGCTCAAAGCGTGAATTTTCTTATACAATACCGGTAAGAAAAGGTTCAATATCCGATGAACTCATTAAATGTGCAAATAGCAGCAATCAGAAACTTGAGGCTGTTTTTTCAAAGGCATATAATGATGAGAACTTTAAATTACAGAATATAGATGTTGAAAGTATGGATGCTGACAGAGATGACAATGTCTGGTATACCCGTGTTCTTATAGACGAAAAAGCAAGAAAGAAATTATATGATGCTCTTAGGACTGATGTAGCAGATGGAAATATTGACATATTAAACCTTAACACTGCAGGCGGTAATGATTATGCGGAAATACAATTTAAGACGTTTGTAAGTGAAGTTATGGCTGATAAGTATAAAATGACTGCTTGTGAAAGAAAGTTCTTCTATGTGAATGAGTCAGATAAGTTTGCCTTAAAGAAAATATTACTTGTAACTAAAAAGGCAAAAAATACTATGTCTGCAATTACTGAGTTGACAAATGACGGATTGTTGAAGCAATCAGACGAAACATATGAAGAGTATGATTATTGATATTGCATCAGAAAAATATGAAATATAAAGGGAATGATTTATTGACAGACTAAATTTCATAACTTATAATTATTTATTAGACTTTAATCTTTTAATAAGAAGACTTAGAAAAAGGTTATGAAAATAGAGGGATGATAAAGTGTCCCGACATTAGCTGGAGGAATATAATCATGAAAAAATACGGTGTTAATGAACTTCGTAGAATGTACTTAGAGTTCTTCGAGAGTAAAGGTCATCTTGCAATGAAAAGCTTTTCTCTCGTTCCACACAATGATAACAGTTTATTACTTATAAATGCAGGTATGGCGCCGCTTAAGCCATATTTTACAGGTCAGGAGATTCCGCCTAGAAGACGTGTTACGACATGCCAGAAGTGTGTTCGTACAGGTGATATTGAAAATGTAGGAAAGACAGCACGTCATCTTACTTTCTTTGAGATGCTTGGAAACTTTTCTTTTGGTGATTACTTCAAACATGAGGCTATTACCTGGTCGTGGGAGTTTTTGACAAAGGTTATCGGAATGGAGCCTGAAAGACTTTATCCTTCTATCTATGGTGAGGATGATGAAGCATATGATATCTGGACAAAAGAAATAGGTGTACCGGGAGAAAAGATTACACGTTTTTACCGTGATGAAAACGGAGAATGTGACAACTTCTGGGAGCACGGTGCAGGTCCATGCGGTCCATGTTCAGAAATTTATTATGACAGAGGAGAAAAGTATGGCTGTGGCAAACCTGATTGTAAGGTAGGTTGTGATTGTGACCGTTTCATGGAAGTATGGAACAATGTATTCACACAGTTTAATGGTGACGGACATGGCGGTTATGAAGAGCTTGAAAATAAAAACATAGATACAGGTATGGGACTTGAGCGTCTTGCTGTTGTCGTTCAGGATGTTGATTCCGTATTTGATGTAGATACAATGAAAGCTATCAGAGACAAAATATGTGAGATGGCAGATACCACATATCAGAAAGATGAGGCAAAGGATGTATCAATAAGACTTATCACAGACCACATCCGTTCTTCAACATTTATGGTTTCAGACGGAATCATGCCGTCAAACGAGGGTCGTGGTTATGTGCTCCGCCGTCTTATAAGAAGAGCTGTTCGTCACGGACGTATGCTTGGAATCAACAAACAGTTTATGGCAGAGCTTGCACAGACAGTTATAAATGAGTCAAAAGACGGTTATCCGGAGCTTGAAGAAAAGAAAGAATTTATTTTAAATGTTCTTTCACAGGAAGAAAGTAAATTTGATAAGACAATAGATCAGGGATTAAATATTCTTAATCAGATGCAGGAAGAACTTGCAAAATCAGGTAAAAAAGAACTTGATGGAAAAGATGCATTTAAATTATATGACACTTATGGATTCCCTGTAGACCTCACTACTGAAATCTTTGAGGAAAAAGGATACACGGTAGATGAGAAAGGCTTTGAAGCTGCTATGGAAGAACAGAAGCAGAAAGCCCGCAGCGCAAGAAAGACTACAAACTACATGGGAGCAGAAGAGACTGTTTACCAGCAGCTTGATCCGGCACTTACGACAGAGTTTATCGGATATGACAGACTTGAGGCAGATGGAAAAATCACTGCACTTACAACTGAGAGTGATGTGGTTGCAGCACTTACAGACGGTCAGAGTGGAACTGTTATTGTTGATAAGACACCGTTCTATGCAACAATGGGTGGTCAGCAGGCAGATATAGGAACAATCATTTGTGGAGACAGCGAGTTTAAGGTAAAAGATACGGTTAAACTTCTCGGTGGAAAGGTCGCACACATTGGTGAAGTTGTCAAGGGTATGTTTAAGGATGGAGATACGGTCACACTCAAAGTTGATGCCGCAAATCGTACAGCAACATGTAAAAACCACAGTGCAACACATCTTTTGCAGGAAGCACTTCGTAAAGTATTAGGTTCTCACGTAGAGCAGGCAGGTTCATACAATGATGCAAACAGACTTAGATTCGACTTTACACATTTCTCAGCAATGACACCTGAGGAGATAAGCAAGGTTGAAGATATTGTAAATAAAGAAGTTGCAGCAAATCTTCAGGTAGTGACAGAAGTTATGTCACTTGATGAAGCTAAAAAGACAGGCGCCATGGCACTCTTTGGTGAGAAATATGGTGAGAAAGTCCGTGTTGTAAAGATGGGAGATTTCAGTACAGAACTTTGTGGTGGTACTCATGTTGCGAATACAGGAGTTATAGGATACTTCAAGATTATATCTGAAAGCGGTGTAGCAGCAGGAACACGCCGTATTGAAGCACTCACAGGCGATGGACTTATGAAATATTATGCAGAGATTGAAAGAGCACTTAACGAGGCAGCAAAGGCAGCAAAGGCAGAGCCTTCAAAACTCGTAAACAAGATTAATGCAATGCATGATGAGATAAAAGAACTTTCAAGTGAAAATGAAAAACTTAAAGCAAAACTTGCCAATGATGCGGTAGGAGATGTAGACAGCCGGATTAAAGAGATAAAAGGTGTAAAGGTTCTTGCAATGGCAGTTCCTGATGTAGATATGAATGGTCTTAGAAATCTTGGTGACCAGATGAAAGAAAAGATTGGAAGCGGTGTGGTAGTGCTTGCGTCAGCAGTTGACGGAAAAGTGACACTTCTTGCAATGGCAACAGATGATGCAGTTAAGAAAGGTGCTCATGCCGGAAATCTTATAAAAGGAATCGCAGCACTTGTTGGCGGTGGCGGCGGTGGACGTCCAAACATGGCTCAGGCAGGAGGAAAGAATCCTGACGGAATACCGGCAGCAATCGAAAAGGCATATGAGGTTGTAGAGAGCCAGTTATAATATGTATATTATAGTATTCAGACAACAAGAAAAAGTCATCGTAAGATGGCTTTTTCTTATGTGTAGTGGTAAGAGAAGAATGAAAGAGAGAACAGGAAAAATATGAATAAAACTGTGCGGGATAAACTTGTCTCGATGGGAGAAGAAAAATACAGAGATTTTTCAAGTGCACTTATTCCGGGATGTGAAAATATGTTAGGTGTTAGAGTACCTGTTATAAGAAAATACGCAAAAGAGCTTTTAAAGGAAAATGCAGACTGGCAGAAAATACTTGTAGAAGACGATGTTTATTTTGAAGAAACAATGCTACGTGGGTTTATTATAGGAATGGCAACATTGAAGGAAGACGATGTTGAGCTTGCAAAAAAAAAACTGGCAGAGTTTGTTCCTTATATAGATAACTGGTCAATAAATGACAGTTTTTGCAATGCATTTAAAATAGCAGGTAAGCATGGGGATGATTTTATTGATGAAATAGAGAAGATGGTAAAGTCAAAAAAAGAATATGAGGCAAGAGCCGGACTTATACTGCTGCTTAATCATTATGTAAAGGTGGATATGGCAGGAAAAAAGACTGCCAGAAAGAGAACTGTTGAAATTTGTGATATATCTTGTGAAGATAAAAGAGACATTAAAAAAGGCAGATATACAGACAAAATACTTCAGCTCGTTGACAGGGATCTTTCTAAAAACGGGTATTATACCCAAATGGCAGCAGGCTGGCTTATTGCGGAGTTATTTGTCACATATCCGAAAGTTGTGTGGAATTATTTGACAGATAAAGAAAAATTAAAAATTGATGATGTATCATATAAAAAAGCAGTTAGAAAGATATGTGAATCGAAAACACCTTCTAAAGAGGTAAAAGAGTGCATCAGCAGATTGTGCTGTTAAGCGGATACTCAACTTTATGGTGCGGCAGGAAAATCTGAGAAAAATAATGTTAAAAAACACAAAAAAGATGTTGACTAATGCTAAAGTTGTGGTATAATAATTGTTGTGCGTACAGGACTGTGGTTCTGTGAAAAAATACCCTACACAGTTGTTTGTGTATTTGATGCATAATCTACAACTGGAGGGAGGTTAGGTGTGAGACTATGTCAAATGTAATCGTAAAAGAGAATGAGACATTGGATAACGCTTTACGTCGTTTCAAAAGAAATTGTGCTAAAGCTGGTATCCAGCAGGAAATTCGTAAAAGAGAGCATTATGAGAAGCCAAGCGTTCGTCGTAAGAAGAAGTCTGAGGCAGCTCGTAAGCGCAAATACTAATCGTATGTAAGGGATTTGAGTGTCGAATCCTGAAATCAGAAAGAGGTTATTTGGTTAATCTCTTTCTTTTTTTATGGAATAGGAAAATGCTCGTAACATAGTGGAAAAACAACGAGAATTGCGAATATCCTTGACAATAAAAACACTATGCTCCATTCTAAGCGTATAAGCAAACAGCAGCCACTTATTACTTAGAATAGAGCATAGTGAAAAATTATAGTCCTGTCGTTGTCTTTAGATGATAAGAATACATATTATCTAAAATCATATAGACAGTTTAAACAAAATCTCTTAAAGTATCTACAACACTTTGTTTTTCGGTATTTCCATACATCAACATCGGAATAATACAGCTAAGTATGATAAATACCGGAGCGACAAGCAATACAGGAAGTATTACAAAATGTCCGTTGAAGAACCAGAAAATATTTTCAAACAGTCTTTTAGTGAGTACGACAAATATTACCGAAGTAATGAGTGATACGACGGATGAACTTACGCTATAGAATAAACTTTCATATATTAGCATCCTGCGAAGCTGTCTGTTTGTCATACCTATGGATTTAAGCATTGCAAATTCATGTTTGCCGAAATATCTTTCTAACTTTCCCTATTTTACAGGCTTTTCAGCCCATTCATTAGTGAAATGATATGTATTTTCCCTTATTTTTGCCCTTATGAGATAATCGTAAGGGAAATAAGGGAAAGTTTTATTTAGTCGTTGCCTGCCACTTTATCAAGTAACTTTGCGGATTCCCGCTTGGCTTTTCTTGTGGAATGGGCGTAGACATTCATTGTGGTACTGACATCTGAGTGTCCTAACAGTTCCTGTACATCTTTCGGAGCTGCTCCATTTGCCAGAAGGTTGCTTGTGTAGGTGTGTCGCAACTGGTGAAAATGAAATCCTTCAAATCCATCCAGTTTCTGAGCAATCTTCCTGCAAAC
>NZ_DBLYGC010000036.1:0-18487 GCF_056818865.1 Butyribacter sp. | reverse complement strand
GAAAGCAGGAGATTTTGTTAAAAAACCTCCCACAAAATCAATCAAATTTAAAAGCCAATGGAATTTACTCTTGCACTGGAATTTACTTTTTCAAGTCAGCATTTAAATATATAGACATTCCCACACATTACCGGTATTGTTAAACACTTCCTTAATATGTCCGTAAATTTATTGGTATTCATAGAAATGACACTTCCTGCTTCTCTTTGACAATGTATCAAATGCATATCCGTTTTCTTTTAATTCCGTTATTATGTTTTTAAGTACGGATAATGTCACCTTGTTTGAACCTGAATCATGCATGAGCAATACAGGTTCACAATATTTTGAATAATCCTTTCTTATATTTCTCATGATGGAATCCGGCGTCGGATTTCCAACGGAGTCTTCCGCACTCACGTTCCAATCCGCATAACCAAGCCCCGTCTCCTTAAATCTCTCTATGATATTTTTTCTGTAACCGCTTATATAAGAGTTCGCACTTCCCCACGGAAACCTCACAAGCTTTGGTTTATAGTTAAAACCTTTTTCCATCTTATCACGTACTTTCATCACATCGTTATAATAGCTTTCACAATTGCAATATATCTCATCCGCCTCATGTGTATATGTATGTATTCCTATTTCATGCCCCTCTCTTATTTCTCTTTTTATCGTTTTTTTATACTCCCCCTCTATCTGCTGTCCGATAACAAAAAATGTTGCTTTCACGCCCTCACTGTCCAAAATATCAAGATACTTTTCCGTAAGACAGCTTGGTCCGTCATCAAATGTAAGAAATGCCGTTTTTTTCTCTGTTTTTTCTCCATTATCCGCAATTACCTCAACTGTTTCCTCTCCATTATCCGTACTCACTTCTTTTCTCTCACATCCACACAATATGTCAGCAAGGCATATCGTCATGGCAAACAACATAATCTCAAAAAAGTACACAGCCTTTCTATAAATGATACCAATTACCTCCTTTTTTGCCAAAGCAATAAAAAAACAATTTTTTCATGTATATCTTATGCAAATTATAAGGCTATATGATTATTGCTTTTAGTTCTTTTTTAGAATATAATTTTGTGGAGATGATTCTAAAAAAAATCAAATGTACTCTCGGACTCTTCTGAACGAAGAATTTCGAGAGTACATTCAATATGAACGGAGGAAAAATATGAAATTTGGATTTTTCGATGACCCAAATAAGGAGTATGTTATCACTACTCCAAAAACACCTCTTCCATGGATAAATTATCTTGGAAGCAACAATTTCTTTTCACTTATTTCAAACACATGCGGCGGTTACAGTTTTTACAAGGATGCTAAACTTCTCCGCATCACACGTTACCGCTACAACAATATACCAACTGATGAGGGAGGCCGTTATTATTACATAAAAGACGGTGATACAGTATGGAATCCGGGATGGCAACCTGTAAAGACTGACCTCGACTCTTACGAGTGTCGTCATGGCATGGGATACAGCCGCTTCACATCAAGCAAAAATGATATTGAAGCATCTCTTTTGGCTTTTGTTCCCGTAAATGATAACTGTGAAGTTAACCAGCTTAAAATCACAAACAAATCATCAAAACCAAAAACTATCACACTTTTCTCTTATGTTGAATTCTGTCTCTGGAATGCTATGGACGATATGACAAACTTCCAGCGTAATTTAAATATAGGTGAAGTCGAAGTTGTAGGTTCTACAATCTATCATAAAACAGAGTACCGTGAGCGCAGAAACCATTTTGCCGTATATTCTGTAAATGCGGATGTAGATGGTTTTGATACAAGCCGTGATGAATTTTTAGGTGCTTACCGCGGTGTAGCTAATCCAGCCGTAGTAGAAGAAGGAAAAGCACATAACTCTATAGCAAGCGGATGGAGCCCTATCGGTTCTCACCAGATAAACATTACACTTGAGCCTGATGAGACAAAGAGCTTTATCTTTGTTCTCGGATATTGCGAAAATCCTGTAGACGAAAAATTCGTTGCACCAAATGTAATAAATAAAAAGCCTGCAGATGAGCTTCTTGCAAAATATCAGACTGACGAACAGGTGTATGCAGCTCTTGACGAACTTAAACTTGATTGGGAAAATCTCCTTTCTAAGTTCACTGTCAAATCAAGTGAAGAAAAACTTGACCGTATGGTAAATATCTGGAATCAGTATCAGTGTATGGTTACATTTAACATGTCACGTTCTGCTTCTTATTATGAGTCAGGAATCGGTCGTGGAATGGGATTCAGAGATTCATGTCAGGATCTTTTAGGTTTCGTTCATCTTATTCCTGAGCGTGCAAGAGAGAGAATTATCGATATTGCATCTACTCAGTTTGAGGACGGAAGTGCTTACCACCAGTATCAGCCGCTCACAAAGAAAGGTAATTCCGATATAGGAAGCGGCTTCAATGACGATCCTTTATGGCTTATCGCAGGAACATCCGCTTATATCCGTGAAACAGGCGATACTTCTATTCTTGAAGAGATGGTTCCTTTCGATAATGACGAGAGCAAAGCTGTTACACTTATGGAACATCTTAAACGCTCATTTGACTACATTGTAAACCACAAGGGTCCACACAATCTTCCTCTTATCGGACGTGCTGACTGGAACGATTGTCTAAACCTCAACTGCTTCTCTGAGCACCCGGGTGAATCTTTCCAGACATTCGGACCTAGCGAAGGACCTGTTGCAGAATCTGTATTTATCGGTGGAATGTTTGTTAAATACGGTAAGGAATATGCAGATCTTTGTGCTTACACAGGTGACCAGGCAGAAGCTGACCGTGCCATGAAAGAAGTTGCAGCAATGAACGATGCCGTACTCGACGGCGGCTGGGACGGCGACTGGTTTGTCCGTGCATATGATGCATACGGTAAAAAGATTGGTTCTAAAGAATGTGAAGAAGGACAGATTTATATCGAGCCACAGGGATTCTGTGTGCTTGCAGGTATCGGTGTTGAGACTGGCGAAGCTAAAAAAGCTCTCGACTCCGTAAAAGAAAAACTTGATACTAAATACGGTATTGTTTTACTTCAGCCTGCCTACACAAAATATCATGTTGAACTCGGTGAAATCTCTTCTTATCCACCTGGATACAAAGAAAATGCCGGTATCTTCTGCCACAACAACCCTTGGGTTTCATGTGCTGAAACAGTTATCGGCCGTGGAAACAGAGCTTTTGAAATCTATAAAAAGACTTGCCCTGCTTACATTGAAGATATAAGTGAAATCCACTGCACAGAGCCATATGTATACTCTCAGATGATAGCCGGAAAAGATGCTCACTTCTTCGGACAGGCTAAAAACAGCTGGCTTACCGGAACTGCTGCATGGACATTTGTAAACGTATCACAGTATATCCTTGGAGTAGTGCCTACATTAAACGGTCTTAGCATCGACCCATGTATCCCTTCTGAGATGGGAACTGAATTCACAATGACACGTAAATATCGTGAAGGAATCTACAATATCAAAGTTGAAAATCCTTCAAAGGTTGAAAAGGGTGTTGCTAAACTTATCGTAAACGGAAAAGAACTTGCAGGTACAACTGTTGTACCTTACGAAAAGGGTCAGACACACTATGATGTCACTGTTGTAATGGGTTAATTTGTAAATTTTGAACTAAATATATTACACAAAAAAGCCGGAATACATATAAAATATTATTTGTATTCCGGCTTTTATTGATTTTAGTATTGTATGTCAAGTTCAAAAACAATTCCTTAATTTACGATATAAATTCTTCTATCTTGTCCTTTGGAATAACCCCAATGCTTCTGTCAGCTTCCTTACCGTCTTTAAATAAAACAAGTGCCGGTATACTCTGTATTCTGTACTTCATTGCAAGATCAGGATTTTTATCAACATCTGCATTGAAAAATTCTACATCAGACTTTTCTTCTGATAACTGCTCTACTATAGGACCTATCATATTACAAGGTCCGCACCATGCTGCTGAAAAATCAACTAAAGCACATTTGCTTGATAAAACTTCGCTCATATCATTATTTTCAATTTTTTTAACCATAATCTATACCATCCTTTTCATATAAATCTACTGTATGCATTACATATGCTACCACATTTTTATAACATATGTATACTTTGTTATTGATAGTTTATATCAATTATTGTGGTACTACTATTTTCCCGGCTATGGCACATGCTGCGGCAGATTTTGGTGATGCAAGATAGATGCCTACCTTTGATGTTCCCATACGTCCGAGGAAGTTACGGTTGTTAGTTGCAACAACAGTCTCTCCGTCTGTCAAAATTCCGCCTGTTCGTCCACAGCAAAGACCACAACTTGGATGTGTTATTATTGCACCTGCTTTTGAAAGAATTTCCATAGTTCCGTTTTCTACTGCCTGTCTGTAAATCTTGCGGCTGGCAGGTGTGACAATAAGTTTTACGAAAGGAGCTATATGTCTGCCCTTTAAAACTTCTGCTGCTGCCATCAGATCTTCAAGTCGTCCGTTTGTACATGAACCGATAAATACCTGGTCAATCTCCTTTCCCTCAATTTCTGATATAGGTTTTACATTATCAACATTTGAAGGACATGCCATAACAGGTACTAAATCTTCCGCATTATAATTTATAACTCTTGAATAAACCGCATCGCTGTCTCCAACCAAATCTTTCTGCTCGTCTGTAAGCTCTATCTCACAGTACTCTGCCGTTTTCTCATCAGGTGTGAATAACGCACATTTTGCACCCGCTTCAATTGCCATATTTGACATTGACATTCTGGATGCAACAGACATATTCTCAACCGTATCTCCGGCAAATTCAAGCGCCTTATATGTCGCACCATCAGCACCAAGGTCTCCGATAAGCTTCAGGATGATATCTTTTGCCATGACATTTTCAGGAAGTTTTCCGTTAATGTTTACTTTAATTGTCTCAGGTACACGAATCCAGAGAGTTCCGGTTCCGAGAATGCTTGCCATTTCGGTATAACCGATTCCAGATGAAAATGCACCAACACATCCATATGTAGTAGTATGGCTGTCTGTTCCAAAAACTATGTTTCCCGGTTTGACATATCCTGCTTCTGTCATAAGCTGATGACAAATTCCATCTGAGCGGTGAATATTTTTCATGCCGTATTTTTCAACAAATTCATTTCCGATTCTAAAATGTCTTGTATCATCAACCTGACTTGCCGGAACAAGATGGTCATATATAAGAACAGCCTTGTCGGCATCCCATATCTTTGTAAATCCCATCTCCTCAAACTTTGAGGCAACAAACGGAATAAATATATCATGTATCATAACTCTGTCAACATTTACGGTAACTATTTCTCCCGGCTTAACTTCTTTGCCGACATTATTTCTAAGGATTTTTTCAATAATTGTTGAACCCATAACTTTCCTCCTAATCCAATCCATTCAATTTGCGCATTGCCTTTACAAGTCCGCCTGCATCAATTATCTTAACAAGATTATCAGGAAGTGATGCTATAGGATATTTATTTCCATTATAATCTATATCTTCATTAACTGTAACCGTGACACTATCACCCTCTTTTACATCATCATGAAGTTTATCATTTTCAATAAGCAAAAGTCCGTTATTTATTGAATTTCTAAAGAATATTCTCGCAAACGATTTTGCGATTACACATTTGATACCAAGTGCTTTTATTATCTCAGGTGCCTGTTCTCTTGATGAACCACAGCCAAAATTCTTTCCTGCAACGATAATATCACCCTCCTTAATCTGACTTGCAAGTTCAGGTCTGAGTGGCGAAAATGCATATGGTGCCATATCATTAACTGTTTCTAATGCAAGGTACTCTGTCGGAATAATAATATCTGTATCTATATCATCACCAAGCACCCATACTTTTCCACTAAACTGTGCCATTTGTCTTTCCTCTTTTCGTCCTTATTTCAGTGCAGACATACTCCATGCCCGCTTCTTGTTTACAACAAATCCGATGTTGTTATCTCTCCTTTTATGGCTGATGCTGTAACTGTTGCCGCTGATGCAAGATAGATAAATGAATCCTTATGTCCTGCACGTCCTTTGAAATTTCTTGTTCCCGTACTTATAAGAACCTCATTTTCGCCGATAACGCCCTGACAGCTTCCCCAGCATACACTGCAGTTTGGATTCATAACAATTGCCCCTGCTTCCATAAATGTATCAATAATACCTTCTTTAAGCGCCTGCTCATAAACAGCCGCACTTGCAGGTACTACAAGAAAACGTACAAGCGGAGCAACTTTCTTTCCTTTGATAATCTCTGCACCCGCACGCAAATCTTCTATTCGACCATTATTACATGAGCCTAAAAATGCCTCATCAATATGAGTTCCAAGACATTCCTTTGCAGGCACCACGCTGTCTACAAAATGAGGTTTTGCAACAATTGGTTCAATCTCATCAAGATTAATGTCGTAAACCTTTGCAAATTTTGCATCTGCATCACTCGAAAAACTATGTTTTGGCTTTCTTCCATGCTCTTTAAGATATTCTATTGTTATGTCGTCAACTTCCATAAGAGCAGTTTTAGCACCTGCCTCAACACAGAGATTACAGATTGATATTCTGTCACTCATATTCAAAGTTTTAAGACCTTCTCCGCCAAACTCCATAGCCATGTAATTGGCACCGTTAGCACCAATCTTTCCTATAATAGTAAGTATAAGGTCTCTTGCATAAACACCATCTCTAAGTTTTCCTTTAAGATTAAATCTGAGTGTCTCAGGAACAAGAAGCCATGACTTACCTGTAACCATGGCATATAGATAATCTGTGCATCCAACACCTGTACCAAACGCACCTACTGCTCCGTAAGCGCATGTGTGACTGTCAGCTCCAAAGATAAGTTCACCTGATGTAACATGATTTTCCATCATGACCTGATGACATACACCTGCTCCCTCATAAAATTTAATTCCATGCTCTTTGGCAAAATCCCTCATTTTCTTATGAGACGCTGCTGTCTTTACACTGTCACACGGAACATTGTGGTCTACTATCCAGACAAGCTTGTCTACGTCTGCGATATGTGGATTTTTAAGTTTATTGTACATATCTATTGTAAGATGTGTTGTTCCGTCGTTACTCATAAGTCTGTCAAGTTCTACTGTATGTATATCTCCCGGCTTAACCTCATTTACGCCTGCGGCTGCCGCAATAATCTTTTCTGCAATTGTCATTCCCATGAAACTAATCCTCCTTATTTAATGATGCAATAAGACCACCCTGGTCAAGTATTCCCTGCATATATGCCGGAAGTTTTGTACACTGGTATTCTTTGTCACCCACACGCACAATGCCTTCCTGAAGATTAAGTTCCATCTCATCACCCGCATTTACATTGTCATGCAAATCCTTACAGACAATAACCGGAAGTCCGATGTTGATTGAATTTCTATAAAATATTCTCGCAAACGATTTTGCAATGACTGCCTTAACTCCAAGTGCTTTTAATACGCTTGGTGCCTGCTCTCTCGAAGAACCGCATCCGAAATTTTCAGAAGCCACCACATAATCCCCCTGTTTTACATTTGCTGCAAAGTCAGGATCAAGTGACTCAAATGTATGTGTTTTCATCTCATCAATTGTCGGAAAAAGAAGATACTGCGATGCTATTATCTGGTCAGTATCAACATCCTGATTGAATTTAAAAATCTTACCCATTTATAGTTTCCTCCATTTTATTGTTGAAATCGCTTTTTTTTAATTATACCATATTTTTTATTTGCTGTGAACTGTGTGCCTTTATCGTCAATCCAAAATCAGTTTTATTTGATTTCGTATAATTCTTTCAAGCTCTTTTACTCTCCATTCTGGCAGAGCAAACTTACTCTTATCTTCAAACTCAAAATTTTTCATATTTATCAGTCTTCTTCTTGCATCCGGATATAATACTGCTTTTGCAAGGTCGCTAAAAGAATCATACAGTTTTGGAATTCTGCTTTTAATATATTTTTCGTTAAAATCTTCTTTTTCGGCATAACATAATAACGATACATTATGATCAAATAGAGGAGCAGCACTTACTATCTCATAAGTATCCGTATCAAATATAAATCCAAAATTTCCTTTATGTCTGTCTTCATTCAAAATAAGAGCATCAAAAATAAACATATCTGCTAATTGTTTATCCCCAACTCTTTTAGAATACTCATCAATTATATCTGCCGGTAAAGATTTTGAACTTATCAAGCTAAATGGCACAAAACCATATTGTTCATTTGTAAAACAATTGCAAACTGAACATAAACGATTATTATAATTTCTTATATCATATATTACATGTTCTGCTGAAAAAGCATCTGCCACCTGACTTGAATAAAATTCAGAGTATGGCTCCAACCCTGTATTGCGTGCTCCTGAGCTCCCTCTTTTTAACAATTTTATCTGATCATTTTCACGAATCCAACATTTTGCAAAGGTTCCATCTGTACTATACTCAGGAGAGGGCGTTGATAAATTATCTCCGTACATTCCTCCATCAAATGCCGTATGAGCCACAACTTCATTAAACGGATTGCAAAACAAAGAAACCTTTTCCCAGCTCAAATTACTGTCTGCCTGCTTTACCCAAAATGTGTCTGTAAGTGCCAAAGCATGTGTCACGTCCAAAAATCCTTTTATATTATCACATCCGCTCCTCACAAGAAGTTCTTTTATATGCTCCCTTCCTCTCGGTGCTGCTCTATGCGTGATAAAATTTCCTACATCTTTTATCCAAAAAGGCAGTCTTAATACATGTACATTTGTTATCCTTACAAGTCCTGATTTTATTTCTAAAGTAAATGTCGCAACAATTTCATTTTTATTCATCAATGAATAATTAGTTGATTCATCCTTTGATCCGGAATTTATTTTATTCATAAAAATCCTCATTTCTGCTCATAATTTTGCTTACAATAATACTAATTATATCATCCAATTTTCAGCCATGCAATTACAGCTTTTGAATTCTTGATTCCTGTCTGAAACCTTTACCTCCCATTTATTTTGCTATAACATAAAAATAACAGCCACAGAATATCACGATTTTATCATGTTTTCTGCGGCTATTTTTAATATGATTATAAACTTTTTATTATATCTTATTATTTTTTAATCCAATCTACGCAAGTTCTTTTATGAAACTCTCAATTCTGTCAAGTCCCTTTTCAATCTGCTCAATTGATATAGCATATGAAAGACGGAAACAGTCTGCAAAACCGAAGTCTGCACATGGTACGATAGCTGTATTGTACTCGTTGATAAGTATATCCGCCATCTGTGGAACGCTGTCAATCTTTGTTCCCTTGTATGACTTGCCTAATACTGCGCTTGCATCTACGAACACATAAAATGCTCCCATTGGCTCAAGTGTATCAAGAAGAGGCATTTCGCATACTCTCTTGTACATATATTTGCGGCGCTTGTCAAATTCAGCATGCATTTTTTCTACAGAATCCTGTGGGCCTGTAAGTGCTTCTACTGCTGCTTTCTGTGCTATTGAGTTTGGATTTGATGTCTGGTGGCTCTGTACACTTCCCATCATCTTTGCGATTTCTTTTGATGAACCTGTATAACCGATTCTCCATCCTGTCATCGCATAGCTCTTTGCAAGTCCGCTGCATGTGATTGTTCTGTCATATATATCTTTTCCAAGTGATGCAATACTTATGTGTTTCTGCTCACCATAAACAAGCATCTCATACATTTCATCTGCTACAACATAGAAATCTTTTTCTACTGCAACTTTTGCAATTGCACGAAGTTCTTCCTCTGTGTAAAGCATTCCTGTAGGATTGTTTGGTGTATTTAATACAAGTGCCTTTGTCTTGTCTGTCACTGCATTTGCAAGATCCTCTGCTGTAAGTTTAAAGTTCTGCTCTTTTGTTGTTGTAACGATTACAGGTACACCTCCTGCAAGTTTTACTATCTCAGGATAGCTGAGCCAGAATGGTGCAGGTATAATAACCTCATCTCCCGGATTTAAAAGTGCAGTAAATATATTTGTAAGTGAATGTTTTCCACCATTGCTTATAACGATTTGGTCTGTATCATAATCAAGTCCGTTAAATTCCTTAAATTTTTTAGATATAGCCTCTTTTAATTCATTTGTTCCTGAAGCCGGTGTGTACTTGGTAAAACCGTCTTTAATAGCCTTTATGGCTGCTTCACAAATGTTTTCAGGTGTGTTGAAATCAGGTTCGCCTGCTCCAAATCCAACTACATCTTTTCCCTGTGCTTTAAGTTCTTTTGCTTTCGCTGTAATTGCAAGAGTTGACGAAGGTTTAACTGCTGCTGCTTTTTTTGATAATTCTAATGACATGTTTCTAACCTCATTCCTGCGACTTTATCGCATAAGTAATTTAATATTTTTACGCCCGTACCAAGAATATTATTCAAAATGAATTTTATTCACAATACGATTTTAATTATCTCACAATATACATATGTACGTCAATATATATGTTAACAATTATATCAAAAAAATATACCCTAAAATTGTAAAAATTAACAAAACCCTTACAATTTCAAGGTATAATAATGTAATTTTATGTTTATTCTTAATTTTCTTAATTCTTAAAGCTATGGATTGGTGCAGGAATTCTTCCGCCCCTGTTCACAAACTCGCTGCAGTCAAACTGATTTACTGGCATTATAGGTGCATATCCTAACAGTCCTCCAAATTCAACCATCTCTCCGACTTTCTTTCCCGGAACAGGTATAAGTCTCGCTGCTGTCGTCTTTTGGTTTATCATTCCGATTGCCATCTCGTCGGCTATGATACCGGCTATTGTCTCAGGCTTTGTATCTCCCGGTATAGCAACCATGTCAAGTCCAACTGAGCAGACACATGTCATTGCTTCAAGCTTTTCAAGTGTGAGTGCTCCGTCCTGAACGGCATTTATCATTCCCTGATCCTCACTAACCGGAATAAATGCTCCGCTAAGGCCTCCGACATATGAAGATGCCATTACACCGCCTTTTTTAACCTGATCGTTAAGCATTGCAAGTGCTGCGGTAGTTCCCGGTGCTCCTGCTCTCTCAAGTCCCATCTCCTCAAAGATGTCTGCAATACTGTCTCCTATTGCAGGTGTAGGTGCAAGTGAAAGGTCTATAATTCCAAATGGAATTTCAAGTCTTTTTGATGCCTCAAGTGCAACAAGCTGACCCACTCTTGTAATCTTAAATGCAGTCTTTTTAATTTTTTCACAGAGAGCTCCAAAATCAAGTCCATGTGCTGACTCAAGTGCTTTTCTCATAACTCCCGGTCCGCTGACTCCGACATTTATTATCTCGTCAGCTTCCGTAACACCGTGGAATGCTCCCGCCATAAACGGATTATCATCAGGTGCATTGCAAAATACAACAAGTTTTGCACAGCCATTGCAGTCACAATCAACTGTAATATCAGCAGTCTCACGGACAATGTCTCCCATAAGTCTTACGGCATCCATATTAAGTCCTGTTTTTGTTGAACCAACATTTACCGAACTGCATACAAAGTCTGTCGCTTTGAGTGCCTCCGGGATAGAGCGTATAAGAAGTTCATCGCTCTTTGTCATTCCTTTAGAAACAAGTGCCGAGTAACCTCCGATAAAATTTACTCCCACTTCCTTTGCAGCCTTATCAAGCGTCTTTGCTATCGTTACATAATCCTCAGTTGTCTTACATGCAGATCCCCCGATAAGAGCAATAGGTGTAACCGAAATTCTCTTGTTTACAATAGGAATACCGTATTCAAGTTCTATTTCTTTTCCTGTAGAAACAAGATTTTTTGCTACAGTTGTGATACGGTTGTATATTTTTTCATTTAATTTTTCAAGATTATCATCTATACAATTTAAAAGGCTGATTCCAAGTGTAATAGTTCTTACATCAAGGTTTTCCTTCTCAATCATATCGTTAGTTTCTTTTACTTCTGCTATATTTATCATACTAACTTTATTTCCCCCTCATTAAATTCTGTGCATTTTATCAAATATATCTTCTCGCTGCGCCTTTATCGTACAACCCATGTCCTCACCAATCTTTTCAAGTGCGCTGTTAAATCCTGCAAAGTCTGTTTTGCATTCTGCCACATCAACAATCATCATCATGTTGAAAAATCCACCTACTATTGTCTGTGAAATATCAAGAATATTTACATTGTTCTCTGCGAGATATGTACAAACTTTTGCAATAATACCCACACTATCCTTACCTACTACTGTTATAACTGTTTTTTTCATTTTATCTTTTCCTTTCTTATCCTAAAGCACAACCATTTTGGAAGGCTCATCTCTCTTTGCCACAGACAGGTCAAAATTAAGTTCTTTTAACCCTATCTCTTCCCACAACTGACATTTTACTGCTTCAAATGCAAGCTGCGGATAATTGTTTTCTTTTGATAAATGTGCAAGAAATGCATATTTCAATTTTTTATTTATAACTTTACATAAAAGGCTTCCTGAATCTTCATTGGATAAATGCCCATATTCACTTAATATTCTTCTCTTAAGTGAATACGGATAACTTCCCGCTTCAAGCATACTGATATCATGATTAGCTTCTATAAATAATACTTCCGTATTTTTCAAATGCGAAATGATATATTCATCATATTTTCCCAGGTCGGTCGCTATACTTGCCTTATGCCCTTCAGCCGTAAGTGTATATCCCACCGGGTCTGCTGCATCATGTGAAGTAGAAAATGGCATAACTGTTATTTCTCCCATTGATACCGGTTCATCTGCATGAACTTCAAAAAGATGATTCATTGAAATAACACCCTTTTTGTCTTTAAGCCTTATGGAATCAAGTGTCCCACCTGTCGCATAAACAGGTGTATCAAACATTTTTACCATCATGTTTATTCCCTGAATATGATCGCTGTGTTCATGTGTTACAAATATACCATTTAACTGCTCAGGTGCAACACCAATCTTTTTAAGTCCCTCTACTATCCTCTTCCTGCTTACTCCCGCATCTATCAAAATGTTTGTATCACCGCTGCCAACATACGTACAGTTTCCACTGCTTCCGCTGGCAATACTGCATATTCTCATATTTACCTCGCTTCTTTTCTATATCCTATTTTCAATCTACCCACTGTATCACAACATTGTCACCATCATTTACAGGCAGCACAAAGTCACCTGGCACACCATTTACTGATGTCTCCAAATGGTCACCGTGAGCCACTGATGTATCTACAGGATAAAAATCAAGTACATCTACAAGAATATATTTTTTCTTTCCTTTCATAACAACCGTGTCACCATTTACCGTAATAGTGATATCATGAACTTCTGCATTTTCTTCTGCATTCTTAGACTGCTCCCCGGCTGTCTCACCACCGGTGCTGTGTGTTTCTACTTTATTATTGTCATCCTGAGTAATATTCTCTTTTTCATTGTTGCCTGCTAATTCACTGTCATACGCTAAATCAGCGTGAAAATCAACAGCATTTTCTCCGGAGATTTCTTCTTTTTGGTCTATTTCGATTTTGCTTTCGTCAGAGTGTTCCTCTCTTTGGTTTTCGTTAGAATGTTTCTCTAACTCCTCTATTGAATATATAGTCTCTTCCGGGAACTCAGGTTCTCCGTACTTTTCAAAAAGTTCGGCATAATTCGGCTCTTCTTTTTTTATTTCACATAATATCGAAAAATTGTCGTAAACTTTCGTTTCCATATCGGCAGGCACATTATTTACATATACTTTTCCACAGTATATTATATCCATGAATTCAAGAACCTGTTTCAATGTATAGTAATCCTGAAACTCTATCTCATCCCCATCCTTTATATCATAAAAACCGGATACAAACTCACCGTTTACTATGACAAATCTTGGACAGAGTATTTCTTTTTTGTTAAACATAAACTTTATAGTTGCTTTGTACTCCGGAATATCTTCTATTTCGAGTACAGCATCTTCACCTGCCGTAGAAGGTTCTATATCTATCTTGGCATTCTGCGTAACAGGTGTGTTCATGCCCACTTCAACACCATTCATTTTTATTGAACTTGATTCACCCTGTTTTCCCCTGAGCATTCTCTTTTCACCATTTACCGTATAAATAATGCTTTTTCCTCTCTTAGGAAACAAATCTTCATTTGGAAATCCTATATTAAGTGCTGCATCTATAACAGTGAGCTTACCATTGTCATACAGCTTAATTCTCTCATCATTTATGTTGACGAAAATAAAATTGTTTCGCTGTTCATAGAAATTCAGGCAAATTCCTACCGGCGTAACAAGAAGTGAATCCACTTTTATATCATCCTGCATAAACGTAATGTTACCCATAACTTCTGAACCTCTGAGTGCCACTCTCTCTTTTGGCAGTTCCAGAAATTCAGCAAGACTTTCAACAAATCCTTTTATTTTGCCTCCGCCTCCGACTACAAAAACAGCACTTACAGATTTTCCGCCATTGAGTTCTATAATCTTATCGGCAACACTCTTGGTAATAGAATAAACTGTGTCTTTTACAACCTCGGCTATTTCCTCGGAAGAAACTTTATACGGAAGTCCCATTATGTCACTAAATTCAACTTCGTCCATCTCTGTGCTTTTACATTTCAATGCATCCGCTTCATTAAAATCTGTCAGATAGTGTTTTGCAAGACATTCCGTGATTTCATCTCCTGCACTCGGTATCATTCCGTATGCAACAATACTGCCATCCTTTGTAATGGAAATATCCGATGTTCCTGCCCCTACATCTACAAGTGCTATATTCAGCAATCTGAATCTTTCCGGTATCGCAACATTTATCGCCGCAATAGGCTCCAAAGTAAGATTAGCCACATATAGTCCTGCTCTCTCAACAGCCGCATAAAGTCCGTCTACAACCTCATCAGGCAGGAAAGTGGCAATAAGCTCACATGAAATCTTATTACATTTATGTCCTTCAAGGTTCGTTATAACATATCCATTCTGATAATAATGTTTAACAGAATATCCTACACAATAAAATTTTATATCATCACTTTTTTTCTCTTCTCTAAGTTTTTCATATGCATTTTCAACACCAAGCATATCAAGTGTGTATATATTTTCCGTTGTAACAACTGTCTCAGACTTAAAATCAATTTCTGCTTCTGCCTCTACAGTCATAAGCACACGTCCCGCTGCCGCAATACATACATCTTTATATGTACGCCCGGTCATCTGCTCAAGCCTTTCACGAATTTCGCTTATGGTGGCCGCAACCATGTTTATGTCATGAATCTGTCCATCCATCATTGCTCTTGTTTCGTGTTCTTTCGAGGTCTGTGCAACTACAGTAAATCCCTTTGTGTCACGATATCCAACTGTTCCAACAATACTTCTTGTACCTATATCCAGTCCAAAGACAAGCTGTTCCGGAACACCTTCCATCTTCACTTTTTTTATCTCGACATTCTCTGTCTCACTTATCACTATGGAACCCCCTTAATCATCACAATTATCAATATTTTACCAAATAAATTGTTATAATACAAGTCTTAAGCCGCAACATCAGAATACCTATAACTTTTATGACCGCATATTCACTGATATGATAAGAAAACAGAAGACTTTGGTGCATACGTTTTAAAACCGCAGTTACCAAAGTCTCCCATTATAATTTATGTATTTAATATTGGAGTCAAAAGGCATTTTGACCCTTGTATCATATATTTTATTTAACTGTTACCTTACAGAATTTGATTATATTCTCCTGATAACAATATACAACAATCAATGCCGTTCCCTTTTTCTTTGCATGAATTATCCCTGCATCATCAATCTCTGCCACTTTTTTATTTGAAGATACAAAATTCAAATTCGGATTGTACACTTTTTCAGGCAATACCGTAATATTTAGTTTCTGTGATTTACCCTTTTTCAAAGTCATTTTTGTTTTGCCCAGCTTAAAATCCTTTATCATAACAATATCGTCCCATGAAATAACATGAATCTTACACTTCACTGCTTTTAATCCCTTTATCTTTGCTGTAACAGTACAAACTCCAAGTTTCTGAGTAGCAGAAACAACACCATTGTTTACTGAAACCATATCCTTATCCGATACTGACCACTTAATTTCAGGCATAACTGCTCCTAACGGCTGTATACTGTATTTAAGTACATAATCATCATAAGGTGTCATATATATTTCATTGTTTCTGAAAACTAAGCTTTTAGGTTTATTAACTTTAGTTTTTTTCTTCCACTTCGCATATACTGTGGCTTTTTTCTCCGTCAATGTCGTGTCTGCTGTAAATTTAGTCTCATATGACTTCCCGTCAATCTTTTGCCTGTAATACCATCCTTTAAAATAGTATCCCTTCTTAGTCGGATCTTTAGGCATTATATTTTCTGTTCCCGACACAAAATCGGCAGTATAATATACTTTTTTGCCAACTTTAAATGTGACTTTTGTACCGGATGCGAACTTATCTATTGATGATATATTCTTGTCAATCCAGTCAATTCTTTCACGAATCCACTTTTTAAATCTGGTTTCCTCACTGTCATATGTCACTTCATTCCCCGAAGGCAGTGGCAAATCAAGTATATCTTTCACTCCTGCCAAAGCCTCCTCATTTAGCATAAAATCATCACCATTATAACGAGAATACTTTTCATTTACATTATAATTTGCTTTTTGTGAAGCATACTGTTTTTTTGAATATGTATCTATAATCCCGCCATCTTTTATGCCTTCAAGAAGTTTTTCTTTAATATATGACCATCTTGCCGCAAATTTATTTCTAAATTTTTCATTTGAAAACAATTTTATAAACCATGGATTTCTTGCTAAATTCAATCCCTCAACCTGATTTTCTCCACTAAATTCAGTAGCACCCCACGCAACATAATCAAAATCCCACAAAGGTCCCCAATAAAGCTTGCCGTTTCTCTTTTTATAAAGATATGTGCTGCCTGAACCAAAAGCATCTCCATTTAATGAAAATTCCTGCACCCAGTAATAATCTATTGCTGAGTCAACATCAAGATACTCATCATACGAAATGCCATCACTGTCTTTAAAATTCTTTCCGAATATAGCGTTTTCCGTCTGTTGCACATAATTTGATATGTAATTATACTGTTCAACATTTGTGTAATCCTCAAAGTCAGGACTTTCAATTGCAAATGTCATTCCCTTCTCGGTATTTATATTTAATCTGTCACTCTCCTGATCACATGCCAAAAGATATCCTCCTGTTATGGCTGAACCACTCGTGATTGCTTTTGTTTCATCGTTCTCAGCAAGATCGTCAATATTTACTCTGCTCTTTCCTACCCTTACCTGTTCACACAGATAATAACTTCCAAGGTACTTGTTATTCATAACAACATTTACAAATTCACATTTTGGTGTATATTCAAGACCGATAGCATCACCAAGCCAGTATGTAAACTTGTTTCTAAGCATTGACACATCATAATAGTTTGCCAAAAGTATCCAGTGTTTATTGGCACCCATTCCCAAAAGGTCTGCTTTTTTATCCAATTTAAACTTGTACGGTCTTTTACTTGGACCCCATGTGGAATTTCCTCTTCCTCTTATGTATTCAAGCTCGTATGTTGCTGTTTTGAGTTCTTTATCTGTATACTCTGATTTATAACCTTCCGGTATATTGAGCGTTATATTTCCATAACACTCTGTCTGGTGATCCACATCTCCATTCATAGATGCTATAGGAGTTATCGACTCGTCAATATCAACATTTACCGTAGGTATATCTTCTTCAAGGAAAAACATATACTCTAACAGGAGTTTTAAATTTGTTCCTGCATAATCTTTACCATTATTGTCAGTTATTTTAAATGAAACCTTATGTTTTCCGCTGATTTTATCAAGACTAAGTTTTACGCACTCATTATCGCCTAATTTCCAAACATTCTTTCTTTTCTGACTTGGCAGCTTTATCTTTGCAAAACTTTCATTTGAACCATCCAGATAAAAAGAAATACTTATGTCTCTCTTTCTCTCAGCAATTCCCGAAAAAACAATATATCTGCTCTTTTCATTAAAATCAATTTCTTTGCTGATAGTGAAATTGGTTTTCTCAATTTCTTCTGTATTTCCGCTCACCATAAGTGCTGATGTGCTTTCATGCTGAGATAAGATAATGTTTTCATTATCCTTACTAAGAATTTTAGACTCATATAACTTAGAAAACTCCTGCTTATCATCAGGACTGATATATGCATCAGTTTTATTGTCAGCTGTTTTGATATTTGCTTTTTTAATGCCCACACCGGACTTTTTTGCACCAAATCCAGTCTTATCGCTGACTAAACTTTCCTGTTTCTTATCAGCTTTCTTTACAGACACCGCTTTGGAATAATTTCCACTGCCAAATACAGTAACCAGTGATATAGCTGCCGCCAAAGTCATGGCTATTATTTTTTTCTTTTTTTTCAAAAAAACACTCCTTTCAAATGTATGTTGATAATTAGGCGTTTGCGAAACGCCACACGCCGCATAAATACGACATTTTTTTGTTACTAAATATAAAAATCTCCTCACGGTTTGTGGTATAATGGAGTTGT
>NZ_DBLYGC010000035.1:0-20198 GCF_056818865.1 Butyribacter sp. | reverse complement strand
AATAAAAATAAGATAATTGTTGAAATTGTTGACGAAACAGTTAGAGGCAGGGTTAATGATATAATAGATAATTTATTTAAAGAAAGTAAAGTAACAAGAAAGATTGACAAAAAAGATAAAACAGTGGTTTTAGAAAAAAAAATACTGGAAGAATTTTTGAAAATTCCGGATATTGTTTCGGAGGATATAGGAAAAAAAGTAACAAACAAGCTTAGTGAAAGTAAAGAACAATTAAGAAAAGAAATTAGTGAAATAAAAGAAGATTTGGCAGGAATTGCAAATAAACGAATCAAAAAATTTGATTGTGCAGTAAAAGATTGTTCAGAAAAGTTGGAGAAAAAGGGCGTAAATGATTTCAATATTTTGACAACTAATTTTGCATTTGACTTTATAACCAGTGAAAGTAATATAAATAAAAATATTTTAGATGAAAGTTTAAAAAATAATTTGAAGAGTAATATAGGAAGAATTGTAGATTTAAATATCAAAAAAAATGTTATCAAGAATGATAAATTTCACAATATATTTGATAATATTTTGGGGATTTTCAAAAAAGACATGTATAATGAAATTACATATAATAAACAGGCGTTAAGAGATTTGTATGAACAAGAAATAAGTGAAGACTTAAAAAAAGAACTTGGAGCAGAGGGAAGCAATATAGAACAAATATGTCAGGAATTACAGGACAATATCACTAAAGACTTAAGCAATGAAATTGATTATTTTAAAAATGAAATGGAAAATCAAATAAATAATGCGATAAGTAAGAAAAATGAAATTGAACGAATACTTGATAATACACAGGAAATGGAAGAAAGGAGACAGGAAATCGAAGAGAAGAAATTAACATTACAGAAAATATCCAATGATGTTGCAAGCTTTTGTGATGGCTGGTGCTGTTTAAGACAAGAACAAATGGAGGTATAGATGATAGAAATAATAGATCGATTGACGTATTTATCTATAAAAGATAACAGACCTGAGTTGCTTCAGAAATTAAACAAGCTGGTAAGTGAAAAGGGGCAGGTGTCGTTTTTAGAGTGTAATGACGAAGTTGCGAATAAAATCATTCTGGAGAAAATCGAAAAGTGCATGAAACAGGGGACGATTGTTGGTGACTTCAGAAAATTTGCTGAGATTTTTTCAGATGGTAAAGTTGAAATTGAATTTTCAGATACAATAAGAATTATGGTAGCAAAAATTATGGAGCAAAGAGATACAATTAAAAGGAATATCGAAAGCATGTAGGATAAGTGGTGGTATTAATGGACTTGAACAGGCGTATTGTGTTGATTATTGATGCGATAGAAAAGATTATTGACATAATAGAAAAGATATTTGGTCAAAATAAAATTATTGAAAAATTAAGGAAGCGTTTAAAAAAAATAAAGAAGAAAAATAAAAAAGAATATTATTGCAAGGTGGTGACAGTAATAGTGTATATTTTATTGAAAATAATTATCGTTGCGGTTATAATTATCTTGACAGCTGGAATGTGCATGTTGTTTTTGAAAAAGAATAATAACAATGTTTCAGAATTAAATAACAGTAAAAATGAAGAAAATATTGTGACAAAGCAAGATGCAAAGGCGTTTTTACAAATTATTGAGATATTGGATGAAATATACAGCTATAAATAATTTGTAAAATGAGTATTTATCTTATTACATCAGGAGGTGTCATATATGCCAATACCATATTCAATCGTAAAACCGAAATTATGCCCATATTGTCATAAACCTTATAAAGTGGATTTATTTAAACGCTGTAAGTATTGTCACAAGTCATTGAAAGGCTTTAGCTGGTGAAGAGCTGATAAAGATAGTTGATAAAAAATCCCTGACAAACAAAAAGAAACTGTGTGTTCAATTTGTTTGCCGGGGATTTTATATGCTGTAAATTATTGTTCACATTAAAGAAGGATTAAAGTATAATAGGAGGTAGAAGTAGTGACTGATGATAAAGAAGAAAAGTTGTGGATAGTATAAAGAGAACTGTTGGAGGGGAAGATGTATTTAGAAAGTGATTTAGTTCGTATCGGCAAAAGAGAAAATAATAATAAAAGGAATTATCTGGTTGTGAACAGGCTTCAGGGAAAGCATATTCCGGTTTTGCCGAGTGAAGCTTTGAGCATGTTTGATGCATTGGCAGAGATTATAGAAAAAGAGTATTCGGGAGAAAAACTGCTTTTGATTGGATTTGCCGAGACGGCAACGGCGATAGGCGCTGAGGCTGCGATAAAACTTGGAGCACAATATATTCAGACGACGAGAGAAATTGTTCAGGGAGTAAGCTATCTGTTTTTTTCGGAATCCCATAGTCATGCAACTGAGCAAAAACTTGTCAGGGAAGATATTGATAAACTTGTTGGGGGAGTTGACCGTATTATATTTATTGAGGATGAGGTTACGACAGGAAATACCATATTAAATATAGTAAATATTATGGAGGACAGATACAATGAAGGAAAAAATGATTTGTCTTGTAATTTAAAGTTTTCTGTCGCTTCAATCTTGAATGGAATGTCAGTTGATAATCTGAGTTTATATGAGGAACGTGGAATAAAGGTACATTATCTTGTGAAAATAGATAACAGCAAATTTAGTGAGATTGCTGACAGTTATACTGCAGATGGAAAATATATAGTGTGTGATACCACAAAAAAAATTGAGGTGAAACAATACGAGTTTACAGGCTGGATAAATTCAAGAAGAGTTGTCGATTCAAAGGAGTATCAGGAACACTGTCTGAAATTGTGGGATGATATTCATAATGAGATTTCTTTTGAATCTGGGAGCAGTGTTCTGGTGATAGGGACGGAAGAGTTTATGTATCCTGCACTTTTTATAGGTTCATGCATTGAAAAAATCGGATGCAGGGTTAGAAGTCATTCGACAACGAGAAGTCCTATTGAAGTTTGTCGGTTTAAGGATTTTGATACATATCCTGTTCACGAAAGATATGAGCTGTGCAGCTTATATGATGATAAAAGAAAGACTTTTATTTATGATTTGGATTCGTATGATAATGTATTGATTTTAACTGACTCACATTATGATGGAAATAATGGAGTAAATTCGCTTGTGAATGCATTGAAAAAGAAAAATGAGGATATCTATCTTATTAAATGGATTTAGTCTAATGTATTGATTTGATGTATGTAATTTGGAGCTTGGCGGGAAAGATAATAGATTTTAAGCTGTTAAACAGTATCGTCGATTCAGAGGTTGAGGGAGGAAAGACATTGAGAAGTTCGTATAAAGAAGAAGATGTGATTTTACTGCTAAAGGATATAACAGGACTTGTAGAGCCGCAGCCGACAAAAGAGAGGGAGAGACTTATTCAATCGGGAAAGCATTATAGTGAGATGCTTCCGATAGAGTATGTTCCGACTGAAAAATACATGGAAACTTATTATGAAGCTTTAAAGGTTTATTCTGAGCCGGTTGCAAGGGCAGTTGGTGTTGTGGCAGATAAGATAGTAAATGCGAAAGGGAAAGATGTGGTTCTTGTATCACTTGCAAGAGCGGGGATTCCTATTGGGATTTTGATTAAGAGGTATATTAAATTCAAGTATGATATAGATGTGCCGCATTATTCTATTTCAATTATAAGGGGAAGAGGAATTGATGATAATGCTATGAAGTATCTTCTTGAAAGATGCGAAGCGAAGCAGCTTCTTTTTGTTGATGGCTGGATTGGAAAAGGAGCTATTTTAAATGAATTAAAGAAGGATATTGTTCAGTATGACGGTGTTTCAGATGATATTGCCGTTATTGCTGACCCGGCAAATGTCACTGAGCTTTGTGGGACACATGATGACATTTTGATACCAAGTTCATGTCTTAACAGTACGGTTTCGGGACTTATCAGCAGAACTTTTCTGAGAAGTGATATTATTGGAGAGAATGATTTTCATGGTGCTGTTTATTATGGCGAATTGAAGGATGCAGATTTGTCATATCAATTTATAGAGACAATTGAAAGTTATTTTGTTATTGATAATAAGGAAAAGACGGAAAATAAAGGGAATATAAAAGGAATAGACGAGGTAAGAAAAATAGCAGTTAAGTTTGGGGTAGATGATATAAACTTTATAAAGCCGGGGATTGGTGAGGCAACAAGGGTGCTCTTAAGGCGTGTTCCGTGGAAAGTCCTTATCAATGAAAAATATAAAGATTCAAAAGAATTGAGCCATCTTATAAGATTGGCTGATGAAAAAAATGTACCGATTGAGTATTATCCAATGAAAAATTATAAGTGCTGCGGTATTATCAAACAGCTTTCAGATATTTGAAATAGGGCTACCGCAATCCCAATGGCTTTAGACAATGGGTAGTTCACAGCTGTTTGATACCGTAGTTTTCGGCAAGATATAATATTTTCTGTGCCCAGTTAAAATGAGTTTTGTATTCATTCATACGTTCTCTTGTGATGTTTCCTGAGACGAGAGAACTGTTTTTTGTATCCCAGTTCATTATTTCGAGTGCATCATTATAATTCTTTTGGGATACTTTATATTCATTATTTACGACAGAAATCTGATTTGGATGTATAACGGTTTTTCCGGTAAAACCACAGAGTTTATCATCATTTATTTCTTTTTTCAGACCTGCTTTCCAGTCATTTCCTGAATAATATTCATAAACAGGGCCTGAGATTATATAATCTGTTCCATAAACGGTTACAATATCAGAAAATATATTTGCGATAGGTGATATTTGGTGTATTGATTCATTACATTCCCGTCTGAAACCAAAAAGATGTGACAAGTCATTGCCGCCGACTCTGATATTTAAAACATATTTTTCTGCTAAACCAAGTTTATCTTTCAATGTGTATAGATTGTCGTATCGGTGTTTAAGATTTACTATGGAGTCATTTTCATATATCGGCATAAAGTATTTTGTATGGTTGTGTATGGAATTTAGTTTTTGAATTTCTTCTATATAAATATCTGCATTTTCAATACAGAATTTTGGAATTATGTAACCGGTTATTATTTCACTGCTTTCGCCAAGCTGTTTATCAAGATATATGATTTGTTCAGAATTTCGCACCCTGATAAAAATTTTAGGGAGGAAAAATGCTTTATTTGTTTGTAATGCATTGTAAATATTGTTTATTGTTATTATAAGCTGCATTTCAGCTTCTTTTACGAAATTATCATTTATTGTATCTTCAAGGCAGAGAGCAAGTGAATATTTAGAACCGAATTTTTCCGAAATAATGTATTCTGCCAGCTCTTTTTTGTCAGCAGGACTATATAGTAATGCACCAACACTGTAGTAAATTGAATTATTCTTCATACCCCGTTTAAACTCCTTATGTCATTTATATGATTTTATAATAACATAAGTTAAGATGAAAAAATAGTCGAAAATTAAGTAAGTAAATTCGTTAATTATGAATTTATAATATTTTCTTAAAAATCCAATCTTTCTTGTATATTAAATAACCTTATGGTAAAATGGTAAAAGATGGTTGCAAATTGTATGTTTTCATATAGAAATTGTAAAAATTGATTTATTTTGAGGGGGATAAATGAGTAAAGAAAACAGAGGCATAAGGATTTCATTTAACTCACCTGTTATATTGGTATTTTCGATTATATGCCTTTTAGTGCTGGGGCTTGGGTATCTTACAGGTGGTGTTTCGGATGATTTGCTTTTTTGTGTCTATAGATCATCGTTTACAGATCCATTGACTTATTTTAGATTTTTCGGGCATGTTCTGGGGCATGCGAACTGGGAGCATTTTATAGGAAATATTACGATGATTCTTGTGATTGGTCCGTTACTTGAAGAAAAGTATGGCTCAGCAGACACACTGATTGTAATTTTAGTTACGGCTTTTGTCACGGGAGTTATACATTTTATATTCTTTCCTGGTGTGGCACTTATGGGTGCAAGCGGCATTGTTTTTGCATTTATACTGCTTGCAAGTATGACGAGTATAGAGGATGGAAAGATTCCGCTTACTTTTATTCTTGTGGCGGTAATCTACATCGGTGGTCAGATAAGAGATGGGATTTTTATCAATGATAATGTATCAAATCTGACGCATATAGTCGGCGGTGTAGTGGGTTCGGTGCTTGGAATTGCAATGAACAAGTACAAAGGCAGCAAATATTGAGGTGAGTAAATTGACATTAAAACATATAAAGCTTCAAAGCCTTGATGATTTTTTCGTTCCGCTTAGCGGACGTAATGAAAAGGGTGTTTATTTTTATCGTTTTAATAAAACATCAGAAAAAATAGAACAGTTTATTTATAAATATTATAATGAAGCAAGAAAGTCGGGGGTTGTCATTGAGGGGAAAATCGGAAATCCCACCGAAAGTAATCTTTCGTATTATGAAGAAATTATGGGATTAGATTTTCAAATGAGTATGGGATTTATCTCTACTGCTTTAAAAAAGTGGCTTCCAAGGATGGGAATGTTTCAGCGGGAGAATATTGCCGGAGCAATATATGATGTGCTTGATGAACTGAGAAAAAAAGGCAAAAATGAAAATATGCTTAAAAATGCATATATTAAATTTATGTGCTGGCTTTATTATAAATTTGAGAGCGTTGTAAATCAGATGAATGGCGAGAATATACCTAAGATTTTGTTTATTGGGGATATAGTCGGATATGAGTTTATGCTTATAAATATTTTGGCTGATGCAGGGTGTGATGTTGTTTTTGTACAGCCACAGGGAGACGATGCATATCTCAAGGTGGATGCATCACTTGAAAAGTCAGTCGAATATACAGATACGGATATGGCTCCGTTTGAAAAAGATTTCAGCATAAAAAAACTTACACGGAAAAATGATTTAAACAGACGGAACAGTAATAATCCTTCAGAGTTTAAGGAGCATATACTAAATTGTACAAATGCCTGGATTGATGGAAAAGGAATTGATGATTTCTTACGGCCTGTATCTGTTAGAAAAAACAAGTTTAATGAATTAAAAAATAATTTGCAGACAGGAAATACTTTAGGACAAAATGGCTTTGAAAACACATCTGATAATCGTTATGCAGATGAGAAAAATCTGTTTTATAACTGTTATATCAGGATAAACGGTGTGTGGGATAAACTTACATATGAGAATGAACTTTATCAGTTTTATCTTTCACTCCAAGGAATGAAAAGGAATGTTGTTGTCGTAAGTGAAATGATTCCTAAGCCTGATACGGATGAGATAGCCAAGATAAAAAGAGGAAATTACAGGGACGTATATCAGCTTGTAAAGGAGCTTCAGGTCAATATTCAGTTCCCTGAAAGACCGAGTGTAAGGGAGTTTTTGGTTAGTGCTTTTGCTGATGTTATTTTGGATGAGGCTAAGAGGCTTGAACAAAATACTAATATTACAAATATAAATAAAATTTTGAATAAGGCGGTTTATCTGCTCTGTTTTATAAACAGATACCAGACAGCGTTATTTAAAGGGCTGGATGATGAGATGGTATCATGTTTTATATACATGGGAGGGTGCAATGATGAAAATGAGGCATTGTTTATGCGTTTCCTTGCAAGGACAAAGACAGATGTTTTGATATTGTGTCCAAATGCAGGAAAAAAGTGCTGTCTTGAAGATAAAATATTATACGAGATAAATTATCCGGATTATCTTGCCGTAAATAAGTTTCCGATGCAAAATGCAGATATGCACATTGGAACGGCGGCATATCATGCAGAGAGAGAACTTGATAACCTTATGTATAATGATGATATGTTGTTTAGAAATCAGCAGTATGACAAGGCAAATGCAATATCACTTAATACTATGGACAGTGAGATTAAAATTTTGTGGGATACGGAGTTGAAATACAGGCCGGGCTTTTCGACAGCCTCCGGTATCGTAAACATTCCGGTTATTTTTTCTAAATTTTCAGGTGTGAAAGACAGGAACACAAAAGAGTATTGGGTTACATTGAAACAGCTTATGACACCTGAGACATTGGTGATTGACAGTGCACCGTATATTTTACCTACGGATGCTAATCCGATGAAAATGTTTGCTGCGGAGTTTTTTAAAAACGGAAGACTTCACAGAAATGTTATAAAAAATCACAGAGCATATCAGTATGGTTTTCTGCGTGAAGATATGCAGGAACATATTTTGGATAAAATTGAGCTTTTGCTGCAGCAAAAGTCAATAAAGGGAACTTTTGAAAATGGGACAGAATATACTATAGTTGCAATAGCTCTAAATCTTCCTAAGGAAGTGACAAGATTGTTGCAGGCATTTGATTTTACAAAGAAAAATCCTAAGCTTATTTATTTAAATACATCAGATAGTGTGATATCTCTGGAAGATACGATATATATAGCGTTCTTAAATCTTCTTGGGTTTGATGTTGCTTTGTTTGTACCTACCGGGTACAATATGGAAAATTATTTTAATATGAAGCTTATGGAAGAACACCAGATGGGGGATTATATGTATGATCTTCAAGTACCAAATTGGAATAGTATTCCGTTAAGTGTACACACGTCATTGCGTGACAGACTTTTTAGACGTGGATGACAGTGTATAAAATAAAAGCTACAATATTTTTTAAGGAGGGAAGATATGGGTCTTGATTTTGGAAAAAAGGAACCGGCTGTTGTACAGGCACCGGTACAAAATGAGATTGAAACAGTTGAGGCATATGATATTGTTGAAGATAGAAAGCAGATGAGCAATGAACTTGTTGGCTCTGATGAAGTTGATGCTTTGGTCAGCACGATAGAAGTGAACAATCTTGAAACAATAGTTTCTTTTGGCGCTGAGGCGGCAGAAGAAGTCTCAAAAGCTTCAGACATTGTGCTTAACAGCATGAGTATGAGCCAGATTGACGAGTCAAATGAGATGTTAAGTTCATTATCGAAGATTATGTCAAAGTTTGATATTGATGAGTTTAAGGAAGACAAGGGGCTTTTTAATAAGCTTTTTGGAAATTTAAGAAAACAGCTCGACAAAATCCTGCAGAAGTATCACACAATGGGTGATGAGGTTGACAAAATTTACGTTCAGCTTAAACAGTATGAAAGTGAGATAAAGCAGTCGAACAGAAATTTAAATCAGATGTTTGATGCAAATGTCGGTTATTATCATCAGCTTGTAAAATATATTCTTGCCGGGGAGCAGGGATGCAAGGAGCTTGAGGCATACATAGCCCAGAGACAGCAGGATTATGAAAATACTGCTGACAATGCGATACAGCTTGAACTTGCAAGTCTTAATAATGCTCTTATGATGCTTGAGCAGAGAACACAGGATTTAAGAACAGCAGAGAATGTCGCAATGCAGTCTATTCCGATGATTAAAACAATGGAATTTAGCAATATGAATCTTGTTAGAAAGATTAATTCTGCGTTTATCGTTACACTTCCTGTATTTAAACAGGCTCTTGCACAGGCTATTATGCTCAAGAGACAGAAGATTCAGGCTGAATCAATGGCTGAGCTTGATAAAAAGACAAATGAGATGCTTATAAAGAATGCGCAAAATACAGTTGAGCAGTCAAAGATGACAGCAAAACTTGCTTCAGGAAGTTCTATAAAGATTGAAACACTTGAAAAAACATGGAGAACTATTGTAAATGGTATTGATGAGACAAGAGCAATTCAGGAAAATGCCAGAAAACAGCGCATTGATGATGCAGCCAGACTTGATGCGATAAAGAAAGAATTTATGCAGACTTACGGTGGAACACTAAAGTAAAGGAGGGGTTATATTATGCCAATTAATTTATCAAAAGGACAGAAAGTTGATCTTACAAAAGGAAATCCGGGACTTAAAAATGTTATGGTAGGTCTTGGATGGGATGTAAATGCATTTGACTCAGGAGCAGACTTTGACCTTGATGCAGCAGCATTTATGCTTGGTTCAAATGGTAAGTGCCCAACAGAAAAGGAATTTGTATTTTATGGAAATCTTGAGCATCCTTCAGGTTCTATAAAACATATGGGAGATAACCTTACAGGAGAGGGTGAAGGCGATGATGAACAGATAGAAGTAAATCTTGCCGATATTCCTTCAAATATTGATAAAATTGCATTTACTGTAACAATATATGATGCAGAGGTAAGAAGACAAAATTTTGGACAGGTCTCAAATGCATATATAAGACTTGTAAATGTTGATACAAACGAGGAAATTATCAGGTATGACCTGGGCGAGGACTTTTCGATTGAGACAGCCGTTGTAGTAGGTGAGATTTACAGACATAATGGAGAGTGGAAGTTCAATGCGATAGGAAGCGGATTTCAGGGCGGACTTGCAGCACTTTGCGGACATTATGGAATAGAAGTAGCTTAACTTAAATTTAAGGAGGAGATATACAATGCCAATCAGTTTACAAAAAGGACAGAAAGTAAGTCTTACAAAAGGAAATCCGGGATTAAAAAAAGTTGTAGTAGGTCTTGGATGGGATGTTAATCAGTTTGATACAGGTGGAGATTTTGACCTTGATGCAGCAGCATTTTTGCTTGGCGATTCAGGAAAAACAGCTAAATCAGATGATTTTGTATTCTATGGAAATCTTACACATCCGTCAGGTTCAGTACAGCATATGGGAGACAATCTCACAGGTGAAGGTGACGGAGATGATGAGCAAATTAAAATAGACCTTACACAGGTTCCGGCAGATGTTACAAAGATTGCATTTACTGCTACAATATATGAGCCTGAACAGAGAAGACAGAATTTTGGGCAGGTAAATAATGCATTCATAAGAATTTACAACGAAGAGACAGGCGAGGAGATGTTAAGATATGACCTGGGCGAGGACTTTTCGATTGAGACAGCCGTTGTATTTGGAGAGTTATACAAGAATAACAATGAATGGAAGTTTAATGCAATAGGAAGCGGATACCAGGGTGGACTTGCTGCATTATGCGCAAACTACGGTGTTGATGTTGAATAACAGATTACAAGGAGGAAAACGGTATGTCAATCAGTTTAAAAAAGGGACAAAAAGTTAGTCTTACAAAAGAAAGTGCAGGTCTTTCCAATGTTCTCGTAGGTCTTGGATGGGATGCAGCAGAGTCAGAAAAGAAAGGTTTTTTTGCTTCATTGCTTGGTTCGGGTTCGGCAGATATCGATTGTGATGCTACTGCAATTCTTTTAAAAGGTGGCAAATTTTGCGATAAAAGTGATGTGGTTTATTTTGGAAATCTTCAGCACAAATCGGGAACAGTAAGACATATGGGAGACAATCTTACAGGTGACGGTGATGGAGATGATGAGCAGATTCTTATTGAGTTATCAAAAGTTCCGGCAGAATATGACAGGATAGTTATTGTCGTTAATATTTATGACTGCATAAAAAGAAAACAGGAATTTGGAATGATAAAAAATGCATTTATAAGAATTGTTGACGGAAAGACAAACAGAGAATTGTGCAAATACAATCTTTCTGAAAATTATTCAGGAATGACAGCTATGATATTTGGTGAGATTTACAGACACAATGGAGAGTGGAAGTTCAATGCAATTGGTCAGGGAACTACAGATACAAATATCGGCGAACTTTGCAGACATTATTGTTAATTATCAATGTGATTATATTATTTCAATTTTGAGATAATAATAATAAAACATTTATAAAAAAGAGAGGAAATTTCCTAATTATGAGTGAGATAATGAAAAAAGACAGCCTGAAAAAAGGTTTGTCAAGTGAACAGGCAGCTAAAAGCAAAGCAGAATTTGGAACAAATGAGCTTGCAAAAAAAAAGCAGGAATCGTTATGGTCTATGTTTATAGGCGCATTTAATGACATTTGGATTAAAGTTCTGTGTTTTGCGCTTTTACTTAAAATTGTACTTGCGGTATTGGGAGTGATTTTCCCTGCTATATCAGGTGGAAATGATGCTATTGAAATTGTAAGTATTATTATTGCAATAGCACTTGCAACAGGATTTTCTACACTGTCAGAGTACAGAAACAGTTCAAGAAGTGAGGCTTTGCAGGAAGAGTACAGTAAAACTTTTGCAAAGGTGGTAAGGGACGGAAAACTTTTGAAAATTCCTACCAATGATATTGTTAAAGGTGATACCATACTTATTCAGGCAGGTGATAAAGTACCGGTTGACGGACTTATTTTTGATGGTAGTGTAAAAGTATCACAGGCTGCTCTTAATGGTGAGTCAAGAGATGAGTCAAAGTCGGCAGCAGAAAGTATGGATGATGCCGAGTCAACTGATTATTCATCAGCAAGTAAAGTTTTTATGGGTTCTGTTGTAACAAGTGGAGAAGCATATATGGTGGCAACTGTTATCGGTGATGCTTCTGAGCTTGGAAAAATTAACAAGGCTTTGACAGACAATGAAGAGGAAGAAAGAAAGGATACATCAAGTCTTAAACTGGAGGTAGTAGCTGCAGGTATCGGTAAGCTTGGTGTTTCGGCAGCAGCTATCGCCGGTGTGTTACAGGTTGTTTTAAATATTGTAAGAGCCGATGAAGCAATCACTCCTGTATTTGTAATACTGCTCGTTGCTGAGGCTGTAATGCTTATGGCAAGTATCGTTATCATGGCAGTACCTGAGGGACTTCCTATGATGAACAGCCTTGTTCAGTCGATGAATACGGAATCAATGTACAAAAAGAATATTCTTGTAAGTCATAAGGCTGCATTTTCAGATTCCGCTTATATGAATCTTTTGTTCAGTGATAAAACAGGAACAATTACAGAGGGAAATCTTTCTTTGGTAGAATTTATTACAGGTGACGGCGAAGTTACGGATAAGCTTTTAAATAATGATTTTATAGACGCGATCACAGTGAATAATCTTGCCAAAGTTTCAGAAGGAAAAGCAATCGGAAGCAATAATATGGATAGGGCACTTCTTACTTATGCTCTTTCTAACAATATTAAGATTGATGAGAATGAGATAGAGAAAAAAGTCAAAGAGAACAATGGTTTTGATTCTGAAAAGAAATGTGCTACCGTAGAACTGACAGATGGTGTTATTTATTGGAAAGGTGCTACGGAACAGATTATTGATGAGATAACTCATTATATGGATGTAGATGGCGATGTGAAAGAATTTACTGCTGCTGACAAGGAAAAAGTTGAAAAACAGATGATGGCTGAAGCTGAGAGAACAATGAAACTTTTGTCTGTTGCAAAAATTGCAGACGGCAAAAAGATACTTCTTGCAGTTTTGTGTCTTAGGGACAATGTAAGAAAAGATGCAATTGAGACTGTTGAAGTGCTTAACCGTGCTGGAATACAGGTTGTTATGGTGACAGGTGATGCAGAAGAGACAGCGACAGCTATCGCAAAAGAAGCCGGAATTCTTATGGATGAGAAAAACGACGTTGTTCTTACACATGAAGAACTTGAAAAGATGTCAGATGAAGAACTCAAGAAAGAGCTTCCGCATCTTAAAGTTGTAAGCCGTGCTAAACCTCTTGACAAGAAACGTCTGGTATCGATTGCACAGCAGCTCGAAAATGTCTGTGGTATGACTGGTGACGGTGTGAATGATGCACCTGCATTAAAACAGGCTGATATAGGTTTTGCAATGGGTGACGGAACAGCAGTTGCACAGGAAGCAGGAGATGTAGTAATCCTTAATAATAGTCTTACTTCTATTAAAGATTGCGTACTTAACAGTAGAACAATGGCTAAGTCAGTTGGTAAATTCCTTATTTTCCAGCTTACTGTAAATATCAGTACACTTCTTATGAACATCCTTGCACCTGTACTTGGATGGACAGAGCCATTTTCAATTGTTCAGATTTTGTGGATAAATCTTATAATGGATACGCTTGCAGCAATGGCATTTGGTGGTGAACCAATACTTGGCAGATACATGAATGAAAAACCGGCAAAGAGAACAGACAATATTCTCACAGGTTATATTAAGTCAGCAATCGGGGTAAGTGCGATATTTATTACATTGGGCTCAATATTGATACTTGAAGATGTAGGTGGAATAACAACATTTGTAACGCCTGCTGGATGCAGTGACCATAAGCTTTATGAAAAGACATTTATGTTTGCATTCTTTATCTACTCAATAATATTTAACAGTTTAAATACAAGGTCTGAGAAATTTAATCTCTTTGAGCACATCAGTGAGAATAAGAATTTTGGTCTTGTAATGGGTGCTATATTTGTATTGCAGACAATTATGATTCAGATTGGCGGACCTGTATTTAATACAACAATGTTAAGTGTGAAAGCACTTCTTGTGTCAATGTTACTTGCAGTTCTAATCATCCCGGTAGATATGATAAGAAAGGCTGTTGTAAGAAAATAAATCATAGTGTATTGTATCCTTTCAATGACATTTAGAGCAGAGGAAGATTTTAGAGCGAAGGATAAAATTTATATTTATAAGGTGTGGTGCCAAATGTGCCGCACCTTATGTTTTTACGCTATGGGAAAATATTGGTTTTGGATTTTATAGAGTGAAAATGAGGAATAATATGAATGATATATATGTAAACTATCTTTTGACAGCACTGATATTGACATTTGTGATACCGGTTGCGGGGTTTGTTATAGAACAAATAGTAAAACTGCTATATTCGGTAACGGCATCATTTTTTGGAAATGAATTTACATACTTTATATTTAACAGACTGACATTTATTGGTGTTTTTCATCATGAATTATCTCACGCACTGCTTGCAACGCTTACTGGAGCAAAAGTTACCAAAATAGTATTCTTTCATCCTGATGGTGACAGGCTTGGATATGTTCAGTATGTGACAAGAGGAAATGTGATAATGGCGGCAATCCAACAGACAATGGCTTCAATAGCACCTGTATTTTGCGGAGCATTGACAAGTGCAGGTATTTATTATTATATGTCAGGAACTACTCTTGTAATGTGGCAGATGGTTCTGTTATGGTATGTATTTATTTCTGTTATACTGCATATGACAATGAGCAGCCAGGATTTTAAGGTGATGTGGCGCGGAATACCTATTGTATATCTGATTGTACTTATCATTGTTTATATTATGAAGTTTAATTTATTTAAATAGATTTGAGAGATTTATGGATAATGGAAGTTATTGTATGTGAGGTTTGAATGTAAAATGAAAATATTAAATATTGATATGGATAATACGTTGATATATTCATACAAGCATGATATTGGCAGAGAAAAGATAAATGTAGAATTATACAATGGCAGGGAGATTTCATATATAACTAAAAGGACATTTGAACTTTTGAATGAAATTAAAAAGAAATTTCTTATAGTGCCTACGACAACGAGGACAAGAGAGCAGTATGAAAGGATTTTTCTTGGAATTGGGTTGATAAAATATGCACTTGTCTGTAATGGCGGAGTGTTGCTGGTAGACGGAAAAGTGGATGAAGAGTGGTATAAAGTTTCTAAAAATCTGATTTCAAACAGTGTGGATGAACTTTTAAAAGCTGTGCTATATCTTGAAAGCGAGGAGTTAAGAAAATTTGAAGTGAGATTTATTGAAGAATTGTTTGTGTTTACCAAATGTGACAAACCGGAAAAGGTTGTCTGCAAACTTAGATATAAATTGAATTTGTCGCTTGTTGATGTTTTTAACAATGGAATAAAAGTGTATGTGGTTCCCAAAAATCTTGATAAGGGAACGGCAGTTAAAAGATTTAGAGCGTATTTGGGAGACGATGTTGAAAAAGTTGTGGCAGCAGGTGACAGTGAATTTGATATACCAATGGTAGAATGTGCTGACGAGGGAATAGTGCCTAAAGGTTTTAGAAACAGATTTGAATTGATAAATGATAACGGTAAGATATGCGAAATGCCAGGTAAAAAAGTATTTGCTGAGGAAATACTGGAAAAAATATGTTTAGAAAGATAATCAGCAAAAACTGGGCAGGCTGAAGTATTATTGATATTTTTGACGTATGCGCTGTTACAGAACGTAAAAAGAATAGTAGCAGCCATATTGAGAATATCATTTATTTTTGATATAATAAATAAGATTGTGCATGAAGAATCAATTATGCTGTTCTTAAGATGAAAATGTGAACAGTAATGCAAAGTCTCCTCATAAAAGAGGTGACAGTATCTTATAATTAATAAGGAGGACATATATACAATGAAGAAATTAGAGGATTATGTCAGATGTATCCCTGATTTCCCAAGTGAGGGAGTTATGTTTAGGGATATTACATCTGTGATTCAGGATCCGGATGGTCTTAAGCTTGCCATTGATTCAATGATTGAGGTTGTTAAGGAAGTTGATTTTGATGTTGTAGTAGGAACTGAATCAAGAGGTTTTATTTTTGGTATGCCTATTGCTTATGCTCTTGGTAAAGGATTTGTACCATGCCGCAAAAAGGGAAAACTTCCATGTGAAACGGTTACGGCATCATATGCCTTGGAGTATGGCACAGCTGAGATTGAAATTCACAAAGATGCAATAAAGCCAGGTCAGAAGGTTTTGCTTGTGGATGACCTTATCGCAACGGGAGGAACTATCGAAGCATGTGCAAGTCTTGTTGAAGAACTTGGCGGTGAGGTAGTAAAGATTTTATTCTTACTCGAACTTGCGGGTCTTAATGGCAGAGAAAAACTTGCTAAGTATGATGTTACATCGCTCATTACATATGAAGGCAAATAGAGTCTTTATGTGTTGTTGAAAAGAGTGAGGTGTAAACAGTAGCTTTAATAGGGTACGGAAAACACTGTAATATATTTTAATAGTGACAAACATACTAAAAAGGAGACATAATTACTTATGTTAAACAAATTATTTAAATTGGATGAAAATAATACGAATGTAAAGACTGAGGTAATTGCCGGCCTTACAACATTTATGGCTATGGCATATATACTTGCTGTAAATCCTAATATCTTAAGCAGTACGGGAATGAATCGTGATGCTGTACTTTTAGCTACATCTATTGCTTCATTTATAGGATGTATGGCTATGGCACTTCTTGCAAATTATCCATTTGCACTTGCACCAGGTATGGGACTTAATGCTTATATGGCAGGAACGGTATGTGCCAATATGGGTTATTCATGGAAAGTTGCACTTCTTGCAGTTTTTGCAGAAGGTCTTGTATTTATTGTACTTTCGCTTACAAACGTGCGTGAAGCTATTTTTAATGCTATCCCTTCAGGACTCAAAAAAGGAGTAAGTGCAGGTATCGGATTATTTATCGCATTTATCGGTCTTCAGGGAGCAAAGATTGTAGTAGCAGACAGTTCAACACTTCTTACTTATGTAAGATTTACAAAAGATTTTCATACAGTAGGAATCGGTGCATTGCTTGCACTTATCGGATTATTTATAACAGTTATTCTTTATGCAAAGAATGTTAAAGGCTCTATTCTTATCGGAATATTAAGCACATGGATTCTTGGAATGCTCTGTCAGCTTGTAGGAATTTATGTTCCAAATCCTGATACAGGATTTTATTCATTATATCCGACATTTAAAATGATTGATATTACAGCAATCGGTGATACTTTTGGACAGTGCTTCAAAGCTGATTTTTCAAAGATTAAGATACTTGATTTTATCGTTGTTCTTTTCGCGTTCCTCTTTGTTGATATTTTTGATACTCTCGGAACACTTATCGGTGTTTCTACAAAGGCAGGAATGCTTGATGAAAATGAAAAACTTCCCAGAATTAAGCCGGCGCTCCTTGCGGATGCCATTGCAACATCAGTTGGTGCGGTTCTTGGAACATCAACAACTACAACATATGTAGAGTCATCAGCAGGTGTACTTGCAGGAGGACGTACAGGTCTTTCAGCAGCCGTAACAGGAATAATGTTTTTACTTGCAATCATATTTGCACCTATATTTACGGCAATTCCATCGTTTGCAACAGCACCGGCACTTATATTTGTTGGTTTCCTTATGATATCTTCAATAATAAGTGTAGATTTTACAGATCTTACAGAATCGGTACCTGCATACCTTGCACTTCTTGCAATGCCGCTTATGTATAGTATTTCAGAGGGAATTGCGCTCGGTGTTATTTCATATGTTGTTATCAATGTATTTTGTGGAAAAGCAAAGAAAGTAAAACCGTTAATGTATATACTTGCCGTACTGTTTGTTTGTAAGTATATATTCTTGTAGGATATATATTTATTTTTGATGGGGCAAAGTGTGAGTATTGATTTTTTTTCAGAATTATATAAAAATTGGAGTTAATAAATAAAAAAACAATAAATGACTGCTGCTTTTGTGGAGTACAATTCAAAGGCGGCAGTTTTTGTGTTTAGACAGATTTTATGTTTATACAAGAATACCCAAAGAATAGCAGCAGTAAATAAATGCAAAAAAAGAACTGCTGGAGAAGCAGTTCTTTATAATAACCATAAAAGGTTATAACAATCAAGCTTAAGCTTGATTGTTTGGAGAAGGTATGAAAAAAATTTAAGCACTTATCAAATGATTTCGTTTCATTCGATGGTTTCATAATAACGTTCAAGTGTGAACCTGTAATGTTTTAATTGTGAAAGATATGTTAATAAATGTGAACGAAAAAAGAATGCGTTTGACATTAGCTGTCAAGATGCGTGATAATGAGCAGTTTTTACAGGATTTTGAAGGTGTGAAAACGATTTCGCAATTTAGTATTGTTCTGTGGCAGAAGCAATACTAAAATATAAAACAAGAATTTGTTGTACTGGAAAACAGAAAGGGAAAAGTTATGTCAATTAAAAAAATAGCAGAAAAAGCAGGAGTTTCAGCTTCGACTGTTTCGCGTGTACTTAACAATCCAAATTATAAATGTTCATCCCCGGAAGTCCGTGATAAAATTTGGAAGATTGCAATTGAACTTAATTATACGCCCAATACTGCCGCACGCAATTTGAAAATGGGACTTAAAGAAAAAGAAGAAAAAGTCTATTATGTTGGTGTACTTATGACACGAATGGAAAAGGCGACTGCAGATCCGTTTTTTAATGAGTTGCTGCGTGTAATAGAAAGTGAGATACATAAACAGGTTGCTATACTGACAAAAGTATGGTATATGCCGATTTTTTCAAGTGATAAAAAGTGCAGGCACGAGGATATTAGTCTGCTGGTTGATGAAATGTATGATGAGATGGAGCAGAAATGTGATGGTCTTATAATCATCGGAAAATGCAATAAAGAAGCTTTGAAAAAACTTAATAAAAAATTTAAAAATGTAGTTTCGGTAAATCGAAATTCAACAAACTATGAAGTAGATGAAGTACTGTGTGACGGAAAGAAAGTTGCAATGATGGCTGTAGAGTATCTTATATCACTCGGACATACCAATATAGGTTATGTGGGAGACTGTTATAATGAGGCGAGATACAGAGGGTATCTTGAGGCATTGCATAGACACGATATTGACCCGGAGGCAGATTATATAGTACAGACGGGACAGACAGAGGCAGAAGGATTTTCGGCTATGCAGAAATTTATGCAGTCGGAGGAGAGACCAACGGGAATATATTGTGCAAATGACATTACTGCCATCGGAATGTTAAAGTTTCTTGAGACAAATAAAAACAGATATTATATTCCATCAATAATAGCAAGTGATGACATTGAGGAAGCACAGTATACAAGACCTATGCTTACAACAGTAAGACTTCCGAAAGAAGAGATGGGCAAGTTTGCTTTGTATCTTCTTGTTGACCGAATGCGTGGAGGGCACAAGAGTGTAGTCCGTACGGAGCTTGAGGGAAAACTTATGGTACGAAACAGCTGTATGGGGATTGATGAGGGCGGATGGTGTGATTATTGTATATGAGTATGGATTACATCGACAGGCAAATGTTTATTGGCTAACAATAATTCGGAAATTCAATCAAGAGTATTACGAAATATTATGAGAATTTTATATCAAAAATAAATACCTTTATTCGTATGATAAGAATTTCAATTATACGAGTAAAGGTATTTATTTTTTGTGTAATAAGTCTTTTATACCATAATATCAATATTTGCTCCGATGTCCGGATTAACAGACCTTTCCATTACGGAACGATCCATCATGTCAATAAGACCTGCACCAGTTTCCTTCATAGTATCAAGACTCTTTGCAAGAACTGCTGTTTCAACATTATTCATCACATCTGCCTGTGATATTCCCATAGAGAGTGCTGCAATATCCATAAAAATCCCTCCTTTTTAAGTATTATAACCTAGGTAATTGCGAAACTCGCTAAGCTTGTTTGCAATCTTAACTGAAAATAGGGATGAATTTGTGAAAAGCACAAATTCTAAGCTGAAAAGTTGACAACTA
>NZ_DBLYGC010000034.1:0-24398 GCF_056818865.1 Butyribacter sp. | reverse complement strand
TAGTTGTCAACTTTTCAGCTTAGAATTTGTGCTTTTCACAAATTCATCCCTATTTTCAGTTAAGATTGCAAACAAGCTTAGCGAGTTTCGCAATTACCTATCTTTATTTCTAAATTTATGATGGTGGCATATCATACTATATTGTATTCACGATATTCCAAAAATGATAGTGCACCTTTCACCTGCTTATCATCAATTAATGTAATTCCATCAATGTTAAATAATTTACCACAAAATCAATGGTTTGAAAAGGGGGACAGTAAAAAAAATCAATATCATATAAAATGTCTCACATCACATGCATGGTCTTTTATATTAGAATCTGATTGTCACTTCCGTATCATTTAATCCTTTGCCCAAAAAAGCTTTAAAATATTTTTTTAATCGCTTTGTCCTTTCAATAAAAAATTCCTCTCTCGGAATCTGATTTTGCAAATCAAAATACTTTTCGTCTTTTATCATGCATTTCACATCATCAACAAGCCAGCTTTTTTCAATGCTTGCGTAATACTTCATGGCACTTTTTAACGGAACATTATTTTTCTGATTGTTGTCAACGGCATCAAGTATCATAAAATTGCCTATATATCCGTTTACATCCTTCTGTCTTTTTTCTATATCATCTGACATATAATAACTTTCAGCATTTTCCTGATTTATTATGTTTGCCTCTAAATGGTCAAGCTGCAGTTTGCCTGCATTCAATTTGTATGTTAATGCCGAATTTAATTTTATTGTAACCACATCTGCTTTATACGCGTCCTCTGTTCCAACCCCTAACCGCTGACTTAATAATAGATTTAATAACAATACTTTTATTGCAAATGTTTTATTATTTCCAAATGACCAGTTACTCATCCATTTATCAAGTTCTTCATCTAAATCGTTAATCTCCCTGCCCTGAAAATCAATATTTTCCTTACAAAATCCAACATGTCCGTTTTTTTCTATAATTCTTTTTGCTATTTTCCTAGGAATTTCGTGGTCTTTTGATTTTATAGCTGCAATCCAGAGAATATATGCACACTGATGAATTGCTTTATATTCCTCATTGACATGTTCTTTGTCATCAATCAGTCCTTTTATATATTCGCTGAAATCATTCTGAAAATTCGCATCGGCGAGTGAATGTTTCTGTGCATATGAAGCAATTATCACATTTGTCAGTGCTGGTATTACCGCATGATATTTAAATGCATTAAGCAGATGAAGTGTTTTATATGTAATAGATTTTTCCTCCTGCTCTGCCTTCAATGAACGCTCATTTAATTTATTTTTTTTGACATCAAAATTTCCTAAAATAATTTTTATTGCATAGTAAGTATTAAAGTCTGCTAATATTTCATTATATGTATACTGCTTTCCTCCAATTGGGTACATCACTGATGAATATTTCTTTTCTATTGCATCTTTCATCTTTGCATCATCTTTATATCCAAGTTCCTTATCACAAGTCAGATATACTGCTGCCAGATATGAAATAAGACGATTTTTAAAATCTTCATTTCCACTAAAAATTTTATCTGCCCAAAGTTCATCAAGTTCTGTAATTCTTTTATCTTTCTGCGCATCCGTATCATCTGACTTTGTACAATATTCTTTATAAAAATGATTTTTTATAAGCTCCAAATCTTCAACTTCCAATGATCTGTCATTTAATACCTCAAATAGTTTATTAGCATCGTTTTCATTTTCAGTCAACACAACACATAAGGACATATTTTTAATAATACCGTCCGCCAATTCGATTGCTTTCTCACATATGCTCATTATGTCTTTGTTCTTTTCACTTGCACTTTTCGCTCTTGACCATATTTCATTTAATATCGTCTTTAATGCATTTAAATAATTTTTCTCAAAATCACTACACTTATCATCAACCCAGACCGTTTTTAACTCATAATCTGTTGTGTCCTGTACATTGTTTAAATATACACCACAAAGCACTTCCTTTAAAACAATATCATAACGTGAACGCGAATATTTTAAACACAACTGTTCCCTGTCAAAAAAATCATGTGCCTGTCTTTTTCTCTCTTCAAGAGTTTCAGACGGTGTAGCTTTTACTTCCGGATAACACAACTGCTCTTTATAGCATGATACCATCTGTTCCACACGCTCATTTGGATCTAATGTCTCGTTATCCATCAGTTCCTCAATCTTATCAAGTATCACATCAAACGGAACCACATTCCTGCCTATCAGATTCACATAACATTCTTTTAATTTTGAGCAATACTCACTGGCTTTGAGCTGATAGGGCTTTTTTAACTTCTCTAACGTATATTCTCTTCTCAATAAATATCTTATATAATTTAAAAGATACAATGTAGTAAGTCTTTGCTGTCCATCGACTACATCAAATTCAATACTTCCGTCATTTTTCTTTTTTTCTACAACAACTACCGAACCTAAAAAATATTCTTCATTATTTTCATCATAATCACAAAAAAGTCTTACTATTCTGTCAGTTTTCCAGCGATACGGTCTCTGATATGCCGGAATATTTATCAATCTCGGGTTGTTATTGATTACTCCTCCCTGAGAAGCCCCGTGGGCTTTTGTTGCCTCTCCTTTAAAAATATTTATCATATCATAAATACCTGCATCTTTAAGATTCATCTGTTTTCCTCCTTCATCCTCTCTGCTTTCCGTTCCCTATCTCATGTTCTCAAATGCATACACCAGTCTGTCTATATCTTCCTTTGTCGTATATCTCCCGATGCTTATCCGTATCGTTCCGCCATATTTTTTACTGCCTATAACATCATGTATCAGCGGTGCACAGTGATATCCTGTCCTTACAGCTATATTGTATTCTCCATCAAGTATTGTCCCGGCATCATCAGATGCATATTTTTCAAAAGCTGCTGAAATAACAGCTATGTGATTTTCAAATTCCTCCTCTTTCTCTGGTTTCTGAAAAATAATTATCCCATCCAGTTTTTCTATTTTTTCAAGCATGTATCTGAACATTTTGTCCTCATGCTGCCTTATTTCATTAAAATCTGTCTCGATTGAATCTATCCCATATTTCAACGCCCCTATCGCCGGAACATTTAAACTTCCCACCTCATATTTGGATATACCTGTTTCCGGCAAGTCGAGATTTAAAGAGTCCTCTCCGTTTCCACCAAATATCACCGGATTTAACTTTTTGTCACGCTCAAATATCCTGCTGTTTGTCACAAAACCGCCAACACCAAAAAGTCCGTACAGTGATTTGTGTCCCGCAAATATAAGTATATCTATATCAGTTTCTTTAAGGTTTATTTTAATATTTCCTGCTGCCTGTGCCGCATCTGCAAACACCACTGCCACATATTCTTTTGCCATGTGTGCTATCTTCTCAAACGGCAGTATATACCCTGTAACATTACTTGCCATATTTATACATACAAAATCAGGCTCATCACACATAAACTGATATTCAATCTCTTCTATATCCAGATACCCCTTATTGTCTGTTGCAAGTAATTTTATTTGAATGCCTGTCTTTTTTCTTACAGCCTCCAGTGTCCTCATAACCGCATTATGCTCATACGGCGATACATATACTGTCATATTTTCTTTAAAATCATATCCTAACAAAACCCTGTTAGCTGCTTCTGTTGCAGAAGATGTAAAAACAACATCATTTACATCCTCTGCCCCAAAAAACTCTGCTATTTTTGCTCTCGTTCCATTTATCACATCTGTTGCTTTTCTTGCAAGTTCGTAACTTCCTCTCCCCGCATTTACCGACATCTCTCTTGTAAGCATATCCATTTTTTCATAGACCTCTTCCGGCTTTGGATATGTAGTTGCCGCATTATCCAAATAAATCATAAAAGTGTTTCTCCCCTTGTGCTTAACCGACAATATCTCCTAAAACTTTTAATACCGCACTCACCTGTGCGTTTTTGCCATAATTATTTTCCCTAAGCACTTCCCATATTTGTGCTTCTATCAAATCTGTCGCTGGAGATTCATCATACTCCGAAAGTTTACATTTAACCTGCCTGCCATCCACAGTATCCATAGTAAACGATACAGCATTTTCAGTTGTGTTTTCTTTTTTTATCATATGTTCAAGTTCATCATATGATTTTTTAAGCTCCTGTTTAAAGATTTCTATTGTCTCATCTTTATAATCTCTTAGAACAAGACCTGTTAATCCCTCTGAAATCCTGTTAATAATTTTTTCTTCATTGTTCAAATCATTGTCTGTCACGCATTTAAATAGTATTGAGGCTGAATAATCTAATACCACTCCATTAAGTTTTTCTTTGTTTTTCTCTGACCAACGCTCAAATATAGTTCTCAGAGAACTTTCTTTTAAATTGCCTGTACTTTGGAATGTATTTTTCACTATTACTGTAAGTTTTTCAAGCAGCTTATCATACATCTCCTCAATTTTTAATTTATATACCTTCAATTCATTTACACATTTCTCATAATCAATGCCATCTTCTTTGACAGAGTCCATTAATTCAGGTAATCTCTCAAATAAATACTCTCTTGCACTCTGAATATTTCCGGCGAGGTCATTTCTAAACAATTCACACTTTTTTGCCATCTCGCCGTTATTATCATTTGGAAAACTTATATCGGGTGATGCATATTTACAAAATCCGGGTAAACTTCGGTACCATTGCTGTATTCCATTAGATAACATTCTAAGTTTCTTTATAGGAGTATCCATAAGCTTACTGTCCGCTGATGAAACTGTACTATCCTGCCATATGTCAAACAAACCTATGATTTTCTTTAAATATTCTTCTTTTTTTCTGTCATCAGGTTCAATATATAAATAACATTTTTCAGGCTCTTCACCTGCCTTGGCAAGAATCTGAGCTGAGATTTCATTTTCAATTTTGTCGTAGTATACAAGCGGGGTTCCATATCTCTTTGAAAGACTGTACGCAATATATATAGGTATTATTCCATTTCTTACTCCAAAGTCTCTCCCTTTTATCTCTGTATACAATTTTTCAAAACAATTTTTATTTCCGACACTATCCGTTATAAATTTAGCTATCTTTTCAATAAGTTCCGCTATATCACCGTCTGCATTTTCAGCAAATTCTGAACCAACCACCAATCCTTTATTTTTTATAACAGCCCTGTATATTGTAGCTTCACTGCTTGTACCACTGTCCCATAAACTCATGTCCTCGTGTGCAAGAAGCTTTTCGATAATATTGGCTCTGGCTTTTTTTATCGGAGCAGTTATCTCATTTTTGTTTATAAGCTCATGATTTACACATGGTGTCTTTCCATAATAAGAACTGCATATTGATGATAATAATTTTTGTAATTCTGTAGCTGTATCTGCCTTCGTCTCTTTTAACACCCTGCATCCATTCTGATTTTCCACATATAAATACAGCGGACTGTTCTCACCAGGCATATAATAGTCCTGAATTCTGCTGTTGATTTCATAGATAACATCATCAAGACAAAAAAATGATTCCTCAAATGCAGTCTCATTTTCCTTTAAATATTTTTCATCACTTCGTATTGCTTTTATTGCATAATACTTTTTTATACACTCTTCAAAGTCTACAGGCTCATTTGGATATACCATTACTATTCGCTCATTTAAATTATTTTCAAAATTCTGCTCCAGCTTTTGTATTTCAAATTCACCAACACACAAAAACAGTTTTCCGTCTGCGAAATCATTTTGTGTTAATGCAGTATCTATACTGCCTTTCAGATATTTCTCATTTTCTAACTTCTTTCCGTCCTCAAGACAATACTCAAAATATCTTGTCATTTTCTTTTTGTCATTATATTCTTTAGGCAGTTCATATCGTTTGTTTGCAGTTTCCCTGAAGCACTCAGCGATAGTTCGATTTGTAATTTTGACTTTATTTTTTCTCTTTTCAATCTCATTTTCCAGGTTCGCATCTGTGTTTATTCTAAATACATAGCTGTCACTTCTCTGCCTGTAGTTTAAATATCCGTAACTAATCAATGCCTTTTTTGCATCATCGTACAGATTTCTGTTATCTTCTAAGCATACCATGCTCATGATACATTTATCATTTGGTATAAGTTCCGTTTGATTCAACATATTTAACAGAGCTATTGATTTTATGATTTTTGTCATGTACTCAAAAAGTCTTTCACCGTAATACGCCTCTTTTGCCGCTTTTTGCTTCTCAATATCTATCTTTTTTATAAGATATTTTGCTTTGATATACTCAGAATGACACCTTTCGTTTAAAACATCTTTCTCAAAAATATAAGCAAAATAGTCAAATACAGTGTCCGCTGATACCAGTGTATCCGCTCCCTGTACATGTTCTTTTACAAATCTTGCAAGTGTATTGGGAGCGTTATCCGACATAAAAGTAAATACCGTTCTTTCGTTCTGCCCAACTTTTTCACTTATCTTTACAAGAATATATGTTGTAAGAGGTGCCATCGGAAAACATCCCCTTACAATAATCTTTTCATAGTCTTTTTTGTCAAATATCGTATACATATTTGTCATATTGTAAGTTCTGTTGACAATATCATTGATTTTTATACCATATTCATCAAAATATCCCGGTAATGCACTGTCATTCTTTTGAATTACATTCATCATCAATTCATAATAATTCTGGGCACTTGTTCTAAATACAACTTCCTGTAATCTTCCCTCAACACCTCTAAAAGAATTTAATATCTGTGGTGACAAAAAATTACCATACTCCCTGATACTCTTATGTGCAATAAATATATGTCTTATATCAGGCTCTTTTGACGCATTACAAAGCTCACACATAGACTGTATAAGTTCCATGTCTTTTGAGGTTTCTCTATTGTCCTCGCCCTCAATAAATTTGCTGAACTCATCAAATACTATGACGATACCGGCAAAACCATATTTTCTTAATTCATATGCAACATTTTCATAAATTTTTGGAATATTGTTTTCAAGCAGCGGATTAAATTCACTGCCCGCAGTTAACTTTTTATATATCTTTTTAAATAACACAAGAGTTTTACTGTCATTTTCACATATTTCTTTTCTGAATGTTTGAACGTCATATCTGTTTTCTTTTAATTCATGAACAAATTTTTTATATGTATCCGGATATTCTCTCTTCCAAAAATCCACTTTTGCTGTAATTTCATCAAACACAGAATCAGGCATAATTTCTGACAATTTTTCTCTTTGTAACGCTTGAAATAATGCAAGTCTGTACGATGTTTCAAGACCTGAACGTCCAAAACTAATTATTATAGGAAGATATTTTTTCTTCCTGCTTTCCTCACACAGAATATTCTTTTCAATTTCCTCCTCAAGCTTTTTGTTTTTATTCTTAATTTTATTATAAAAATTAACGATTGATTTATGCCACTTTTTATCATCCCTGTTTCTTAAAAGTGCCAGGAGCACAAGAAGAAGATGTGATTTTCCTTTTCCATAAGGTCCAACCAGCAATGTCGCTTTATTATTTCCTTTTTCAAATATATTTTCTAAATATGTCTCTAACACATCCAGTGTACTTTTTGCCGGAATAAATTCGTCTATCTTATTTGTCTTATCTATATCAAACCTTATATTTACAGATGTCTGAAATCTTTCATCTATTTTTATGACATCTTTTAATACCATCAGTATTTCCTCCTGATTTATAATTTTATTTGTATATAAACTTTAAAACTTCTTCTCTTGTTTTTATTGAGTTTTCTTCAAAATATACAATATCAAGTCCCGCTGTCCTGTCTATCCTCAGATACCCCTCATGTTCAAGCCGGTCAAGACTATCATTCAATACAATTCTTCCAAGTCCAAATATTCTTCCGGGACTGTTTTCATCTTCAAGCAGTTTTTCAATACTCACGCTTGTTCTCCCGTTTTCTTCAATGAGCCCTGTCTTTTCAAGGTAACCGCATATTCCAAACAACACGGCGAGACTGCTTATATCATTTTCTTTTATCTCATTTCTTGAGTATATATTCCTGCTTTTGGATAAAAGATTGAGTTCTGCCAAAGGACAATGTAATTTTTCCTCGGGATTTTCATTTTTTCTGTCATCGAAATACATCTGCAAAAGCACCGCACAATCATTTGAGAGGGATTTATCGGAAATTTTTTCTCCATATGTTCTTTTATAGAGTTCATTTTCCATCATTGACTCGAGTTCTCTTCTGTTAAATCTCTCCTCACCTACAATGTTAAAAAACAAATTCCACACTGTAGCTTCCCTATAATTTGATGCAATGTTATAATGAATTATCCAAAGCGTATCTTTATTTTCAATATATCTGTCATTGTCAAGAATATATTTGCCTGTTTTCGATATAAAATGTCCCTTTTTATTTTCATATTCTAAAGGAGAAAGTTTTGAATCTTTAACAATAAGTCCCGCTGTCAAAAGCCAGTATCTTATTGATTTCGACATAGCTGAACCAACACCCAATGCATCTGCCCCCTCATTATTTTTCTTTGAGAAAAGTTCCGGGTTCTTTGCTATCTCTACCAGTCCTTTTGTCAGCCATCCCTCTCTTATATAAAAACTTCCGTTTCCTTTTAATGTAATCTTATCTTTCATATATCACCTTTTTATTGACAGTACCTTTCTCATATAACATCCAACCGAAAAATGACCTACACACTCCTGACATCTTTTGCATTTTTCGTCATCAATACAGTAGTCTGCCATTCTGTTTATATCTTCACCTTCCCTAGATGTTTTTACTTTTATGGCACCAAATCTACACACACTTTCACATGCCCTGCACCCAAGACACATCTGATATTTTGTTATCTGACAATCAAGTTTTCTTTTCGCTTCATCTGCATCTTTTGCACGCATCAGTTCCGGATGGTCAACAAGTATCTTAAGGTTTTTTGTTCCCATTTTTCCCTGAAGCCTGAGCACTGACACACTGTTTTTATCTACGACATAGACTTCTCCAAGCCTCTTATCTCCGAGTTCCTCTACAATCTTTCCAAATGGCTTGAACATTTCATAAAGCGTCGGCGTAATTTCTCTAGTCAATTCATAATTAAATGCCAAACTCTCTTTTACACATCTCTCAAAATTCACGATAGAATTTTTTGCAAATTTAACTCCGTTTCCACCTTGTCTTGCTTTCCAGTTTCCGCTGTCTACATAGACATCAGGGTCTTTCTTGCCGACACTTTTTGCAAAATCAATAAGCATCTTATGAAATTTTTCATACTGCTCTTTCATAAAAATTTTTGACAAAAACTCTGACCATGAACTGTTGTTAGGACAGCACCAGCAGCCGACTCTCGAATATCCAAGCCTGTATGCCCTGTTGAAAATAATATCTCTGGTAAGTATATAGAGCCACACGTCAAAGTCATACCATGATATAATCGGTGCACAGACTTCCTGCTTACTTATTTTGGATGATTCAGACACCCTGTCATATTTATTTCTGCTATTCGACTCGCTTCTTCTTATTCCCTGAAAAGAAAGAACTTTTACTTTATTGGCATAGATTGTCTCTATTTTTCTGTTTATCGCTCCAGTCTTAAAAATAGTACAGCACCATCTCATAACCCTGCTTGGTGGACCTACTACCTTGCACAAATCTTCAAAATTCTTGTCCTTATTTTTAGATGAAATCATCAGTGTTTTAGGATTATACTCTTTATATTCCTTGATATAGTTGTAAGTCTCCGGAAATTCAAGTGTAGTATCTCCGAAAAGATGACATATATCCGCCCTGCCTGTTGCCCTTTTTATTAAATCCGCTACAACTGTCGAATCTTTTCCCCCGCTAAAGGATATAAATATTTCTCTGTCCTCATATCCTCTGACCTTTTTATTTATTTGTACTATCGCATCATCATCTATATCGTTAAATCTGTTTTTATTTGCAGTAATGAATCTTTGAACCATGCCATCAAAAAATTCTGTATTCAGTGTTTTTATTCTTTCATCAAATTTTTCTCTGATTTTATCCGTATCCTGATTTATCAGTCCACTGATTTTTATCTTCATATTTTTTCCGTCAGCATAGTAAATGTTTCCGCTTCCGTTCCATATGGAAACATCATCAAATTCACCTTTTTTCTTTCCAAGAAGTATTTCTAAAAGTATCTTTTCTTCCGGAAAAACAATACGGCAGTCTTTGACAAACTTTCTCCCTCTTTTACCGCAACAGCTGCATTTTTGCTCATATAAAGGTACTTTGCAATCATTGCACCAGTAAAGCATGGAGTCCACAACCAGATGTTTTCTGCTTCTGCAGATAGGACACTCTATATTTCTGTCAAAATCCTCATTGTCACGAACTATATCATTATTATTCAGTATATCAAACACATAATACTTTCTTTCATTTTCCTTAAGCTTATCAACATCTGTAGTTTTATTCTTATCGTGATTTCCATAGCATTTGTAAAAAATCATTTTCTCCACCATTCCCGCATTTTTTAAAGCAAACTTAATGGATCTATCCCAAGATATGAACATATCTCAAGCATCTCGGTAGCATTCATTTTTCTGTCTGCATTTCCAAGCAGCAAATCTAAATCCACTTTTGTGTTTTCTGATATCTCCGCCGCTGAAATATTATTTTTTCTGATATATTCAACAATTTCTCTTGTAATTTCCATTGTTACCACCTCTTTTTCTTGTTTTTCAAGAAACGTATATAGTGCTTCTATTATACTCTTGTAATAAAAGAAATTCAACCATACGTTTTCCTAAATACAGAGAATGGTATTGATATTCTTGACACTATGGTTTTTAGTCTGATACTATTTAACTATTAAACTGATTTAAATTTTAACGTATGATTATTAATAAACTGGAACTTATCCGACAATATATAATAAATAATGAATGTATTATAGAAATGAGGTTCAAAATGAAAAATCCCGTTATTGCAAAAATGCTTAAATATTATCGAAAAGCAAATAACCTTTCTGTGGATGATATTGCAGCATATTTGGATGAATGCGGCATATCTGTCGCAAACAAAACAATTTACGGCTGGGAAAGCGGTCAGACCCAGCCCGATGCCGATATTCTCCTATATCTCTGTAAATATTACCGTATCACTGATATTCTAGGTACGTTTGGCTATTCAAAAAAGAAGAAACCTGAAACTATTACCTATTCTCTTAAAGAAAGAGACCTTGTAGATGCATACAGAAAAAACATAAATATGCAGGCTGCTGTCGACAAACTTTTAGATTTAGATAAATAATCTTTAAATAAACAAAAAATCTCCCACCTCTCATCTATGAGAGGCGGGAGAACAAACTTTATCTGCCATATGCAAATCCGTCTCCTTTTATGTCCAAACCGATACCTATCTTATTTTCATAATAACATTTGTTTTCTCAACATCGCCGTAAGCTGTCAGTTCTATTTCTTCATATTCATCGGAATTTGTGATTATTACCGGGGTAACTGTATTGTATCCTGCATTTCGTATTCCCACTAAATCACATTCAAGCAAAGGCTGTCCCTTTGTCACTTTATCGCCCTCTTTTACAAGTGCTTTATAATACTTTCCTTCAAGTTCAACAGTATTTATTCCAACATGAATAAGAATTTCAACACCATTATCTCCTGTTATTCCAATTGCATGAAGTGTGTCAAATAAGGTTGAAACTTCTCCGTCAACAGGTGCAGTCACCAGACCTTCTTTTGGAATGACAGCCATACCTTTTCCTAATATCTCATTTGCAAATATGTCATCAGGAACTTCTGACAATTTTATTGCTTCTCCTTTTAAAGGTGAATAAAGCTCTTTTGCTGACTCTTGTAAAACTTCCTTACTCTCCGGTAAATTTTTTGTTTTATTTACCGCCTTTTCTTCTTTGCTTTCTTCCTTATTCTCTTCTTTTGTTCCTCCTGCTATATTAGCAATGGCGATAAACTCATCATATACCTTGTTTACGGCACTTGTTCCAAAGATTATCTGAAGCTGTCCCGATGCTTCAAATACTCCTTTAACACCCTCTATATTTTCAATCTCTTCTTTATTACATTTACTGTTGTCTGCAATTACAAGTCTCAATCGTGTAGCACAATGTGCAGCAGAAACTATATTTTCTCTACCACCTATTTTTTCTACAACCTCTTTAGCTGTACTCCTGTAATCCATATTTTCTTTCTCCAATTCTCCCAAAGCCTTTTATGCATTTATTATCATTATTGGTTCACGGGTAACATTTCTCAAACTGCTTATTCCATATCCCTCACAATTTTTCTGATAGGCAGTACACATGCCGGTGATACTGAAAGTTCATCTATTCCCATTTCGACAAATCTTTCTGTAAGTTCAGTATCAGCACCAAGTTCGCCGCAGATTCCTGCCCATATTCCTTCTTTGTGTGCATTATCAATAACCATCTGTATCATTCTTAAAATTGCCTCATGATGAGGATTGTAAAACTCATCAAGTTTTGAGTTCTGACGGTCTATTGCGAGTGTGTACTGCGTCAAATCATTTGTGCCTACACTGAAGAAGTCAACTTCTTTTGCCAAAAGGTCACTTATGATGGCTGCTGCCGGAGTCTCAATCATGATTCCCTCCTCAACTTCACCAATCCCTACGCCTGCTGCAATAAGTTCATCCCTCACCTGTTTTGAAATCTCTTTTATTCTTCTAACCTCGTCAACAGATGTAATCATAGGATACATGATAGCAATATTTCCATATGCACTCGCTCTGTATAATGCACGAAGCTGTGTCTTAAATACTTCCTCTCTTGTAAGGCAGATCCTTATAGCCCTGTAACCCATTGCAGGATTTTCCTCTTTTTCAAGATTAAAGTAATCAGCCTGCTTGTCAGCTCCTATATCTAATGTACGAATTATAACTTTCTTTCCCGCCATTGTCTCAGCAACCTGTTTGTATGCCTTAAGCTGTTCATCCTCTGTCGGATAATCACTCGCCTCAAGATAGAGGAACTCACTTCTAAACAGTCCTATTCCTGCCGCATCATTCTGAACTACAGCCGCAAGGTCTGAAGGATTTCCTATATTGGCATATAATTTTATTTGTTTTCCTGATTTTGTAACCGTATCTTTCCCTTTAAGGCTCTGTAAAAGCTTTTTCTGCTCTTTAGCTGCTTCCTGTTTCTTTAAATACTCATTTAATGTCTCCTCGTCAGGCTCAACAATAATCTTTCCCTCGAAACCATCAATAATTCCTTTTTTTCCGTTCCATTGTTCATCAATCTCAACACCGATAAGGGCCGGTATTCCCATTGTTCTTGCAAGTATTGCCGTATGAGAATTTGAAGAACCGTATCTTGTGACAAATGCAAGAAGTTTTGTCTTGTCCATCTGGACTGTCTCACTCGGTGCAAGATCATCAGCCACTACTATTACAGGTTCATCTCCTATATCGCTGTCGCTTGTCTTTCCGCAAAGCACTGAAATAACTCTTTCCGAAATATCTTTTACATCAGCAGAACGAGCCTTGAAATAATCATCCTCCATATTTGCAAACATTTCTGAAAAATTATCTCCGGTTACACCTACTGCATACTCTGCATTAATCTTCTGTGATGTGATGATATTTTTTACGGAATCGTTATAATCATCATCCTCAAGCATCATAGCATGAACCTCAAAAATCTCCGCATTCATCTCTCCGACTTCTTTCAATGCCTTCTCATAAAGACCGTGAAGCTGTTCAATGGCTTTTTCTCTTGCTGCTTCGTATCTTGCAATCTCGCCCTCAGAATCATCCGTCTTTTTTCTTACAACAACATTCTGATTTTTTGAATAAAAACTTATTTTTCCGATTGCAATACCGCCAAAAATTTTCTTTCCATAATATTCTTTCATAATATTAGTCCTCCTTATTTACTGCTCATGTCGTTTTATTTTACTTTTTTGCTTTTAATTTACGATAAATTTTTTTATTTTTATAATTTATATAATAAAAACCCGGACACACAACTAACTATATTTTTCCACATATCTGATATATATATTCAAAATACAAGCTAAAATTTTGTGTCCGGGTTTTGCCAACCGAATGTAACAATCCCTAAATATGACAATTACAAATTTATGAATTTATAAACTATAATTTATTTTTAATTTTACTCTTGACCTTCACCTGAAAGTCTTTGTATGTGAATCGTAAGATAAGATATTTCTTCTAACGAAACACAATATTTCATACTTACTTTCAAATAATCCCTTATTCTAAGTGCACATCTGTAACTTTTCGGAAATTCACTTTTCATTATCATTGCAAGTCTGTTCTCCTTGTCATCGCCGTATGTCTCATTTTTCACAACTCTTGCCAGAAAATGTTTAAGGTGACTTATAAAACGCTCGTAATATAAATTCTCCCTGTCAAGTTCCTTTCCAAATGTATAACCTACTATATTGACAATATCTTTTGTTATTCCCGGAATGTTCATTGTCTGCATCATATCTGCATCAATCTGAGCATTCAATATATGAATAGCAAAAAATCCTGCTTCATCCTCTGAAAGTTCAAATCCAAGGTCATGCTTTACAATTTCCAAAGCACTCTTTCCTGCTTCAAACTCCCTTTGGTAAAATCTTTTAATCTCCCATAAAAGTGCATTTTCAACAACAATTCCTTTTTTTAAACGCGTGATTGCAAAATTCAAATGGTCTGTAAGTGTTATGTAAATAATCTTACTCAATTTCATTCCATACTTTTCTTTTACCATCGTTATAATCTTATTTGCTGTCTGAATATACTCATATGGTATATCTCTAAGCAGCTCTTCAAGCCGGATCACGCTCTCATCAGGCATAGAAAACTTTTTCTCGATTTTTAATTCATCAAGAATATCTCCGCTTTTCTTCCCAAATCCTAACCCCTTTCCCATAACAACAATTTCTTTTCCCTTTTCGTCACAGGCGCTTACAACATTGTTATTTATTATTTTTAAGATTTTCACTCATCTTCCCCCGGATAAAACAGCAAATATAATGTTTTTCCAAAAGAAAAAACTGTATCACACCTCTACTTAAACAATAGTAATATATCAACTACGTCTAATGAATAACGGTGCAACCCAGTCTTGCCTAATATGTATGATATACAATCAGTAACAATCCAGTTCGCTATCGCAACTTGTTTTGTTGTTAATATATTACTATTGTAAAAAATATTCGTCAAGTGTTTTTTGTAATTTTGCCGTTTTATATGATTTTAAGAGTATATTTTTATGCAACATTACTAAAATTGAAGGTTTTTAAATTTACGTTCAGCTTCACGCCTCTGGTCTTTCTTTGCTATATCCTGTCTCTTATCATATAATTTTTTACCCTTTGCAAGTCCTATCTCAACTTTTACAAGACTTCCGCTGAAATATACACTCAAAGGCACAACCGTGTATCCCTTTTGTGCTATCTGTCCCTCAATCTTTCTTATTTCTCTCTTATGAAGAAGAAGTTTACGCACTCTCAACGGATCTTTATTAAAAATATTGCCTTTTTCATATGCCGCAATGTGCATATTATATACATAAACTTCTCCCTTTTCGATTCGTATAAATGCCTCTTTCACACTGCATCTTCCCATTCTCAGAGATTTAACCTCTGTTCCGGCAAGTGAAATTCCGGCTTCATACTTATCTTCAATAAAATAGTCATGATATGCTTTTTTATTATTTGCTATCAATTTTTTTGCCTGCTTAGCCATATCTGCTTTCTACCTCTGTTTACTTCTTTAATTTTTTTGCCATTTTGGCTTTTTTCTTTGCTTTCTTTTTCGCCTTATTTAATGCTCTCTTCTTTGCGGCACCCGTAAGCTTCTTTACCTCATGCTCAATCTGTGCATTTTCGGCAGCCGCTTTCTTCTTCGCTCTTTTCTTTCTGTACTCAAATGCCTTAATAGCTTTTTCCTTTGCCTCCATAACGGCTTTTTTCTTTGCTTTTAAAACAGCCTTTTTCTTTCTGTCAGACTTTCTCGCTGTCTTTCTTTTCGCCTCTGAAAGTTTTACTGCTTTTTTCTTCCTGTCAGGTGATGACTTTGTATTATCAGATGATTTTGATTTACTTACAGTTGATTTGTCTACGGCTTTTACACTGTTTTTCTTTTCATCATCAACAACCTTTTTTTCTGAGGCATCCCCAGTTTTATCTGCCGCATCACTGTCATCCGCAATAGTAAAATCTATTGTTTTTGTCAATTTGTCAACAGCCGATACCGTTATTCTGATTGACTCTCCAAGCTTATAAGATTTTCCTGTGCGCTCACCAACCATCCTGTATTTTTCTTCCTCAAAATAATAATAGTCTCCCGGAATGTCTGCAACTCTTACCATGCCCTCAACGGTATTTGGAAGTTCCACATACATTCCCCATGTAGTGACACCTGATATAACACCGTCAAAACTCTGACCAATAAACTGTTCCATATACTCAGCTTTTTTCATCTTTTCAACTTCACGTTCCGCATCATCAGCTCTTCTCTCAAGCCTGCTTGCTTCTTCTGCGACCTCAGGAAGTATCTGATTATAATGACCTATTCTCTTATCGTTCATTTTGCCGTGAATATTTTCTTTTATGATGCGGTGTATCTGAAGGTCAGGATATCTTCTGATAGGTGATGTAAAGTGGCAGTAATACTTCATTGAAAGTCCAAAATGACCTCCGCACTGTGTCATATATTTTGCCTGTTTCATTGAACGAAGCGCAAGTCTGCTTATAAGTGCTTCCTCAGGCTTTCCTTCTACGGATTTTATAAGTTTCTGTATTTCTTTTGGATGAATTTCTCCATCTGAATTTACTTTTAGAGTATATCCAAAGTTCTCAATAAAAACTCCGAGCTGATTTATCTTTTCCTCGTCCGGTTCTTCATGAACACGGTATACGAATGGAAGTTCCTGCCAAAAATACTCCTCTGCCACCGTCTGGTTTGCCGCGAGCATAAATTCCTCAATAATGCGGTTTGCATTGTTGCGTTCATATTCTTTAATCTCAACCGGCTTTCCCTTCTCATCAAGTATAATCTTGCTCTCAGGGAAATCAAAATCAATAGAACCTCTCTTAAATCTTCTCTCACGAAGTATGTCAGCAAGTTCATACATAAGTTCAAACATCGGAATGAGTTCTTTATACTCTTCTCTCTCCTCCTCATCCTCCAGTTCAACTATCTTGTGTACACTTGTATATGACATTCTTCTGTCAACATTTATAACACTTTCTTCTATACTGTGTTTAATGATTTCACCTTTTTCATTTATGTCCATCAGGCATGAAAGTGCAAGTCTGTCTACTCCCTGATTAAGTGAACATATTCCGTTTGATAATTTGTGTGGGAGCATAGGGATAACTCTGTCTACAAGATAGATACTCGTTCCTCTCTTGACAGCCTCTTTATCAAGCGGTGAACCTTCTGTAACATAGTTTGATACATCCGCTATATGAACTCCAAGATGATAAATCCCGTTTTCTTTTGTGAGTGATACAGCATCATCCAAGTCCTTTGCGTCCTCACCGTCTATAGTTACCATCTGTACATTTCTAAGGTCTGTTCTTCCGGACTTTTCTTCCTCCTTAACCTCATCTTCGACTTTTTCAACCTGATCCATAACCTCATCCGGATACTCCTCTGGAAGTCCATATGTCTTTATGACAGATAATATGTCTACTCCCGGGTCATTTATGTGACCGATTATCTCAAGAATTTTTCCTTCAGGATTTGTCATATCACTTCCGTAATCCGTAATCTCGACAACTACTTTGTGACCCGTTATTGCACCCTTGCTCTCAGCTTTTGGGATATAGATGTCTCTGCCAAACTTTTGATTGTCAGGAACTACAAATCCAAAACTCTTACTCTTTGAATATGTTCCGACAAGTATATCAGTGCCACGCTCAATAATTGATATAACCTCGCCCTCACGTCTTTTGCCGTGTGCTTTTTCATCTATAACCACATGTACCTTATCACCGTCAATGGCACCTCTGGTCTTGTGTGCAGGTATAAAAATATCCTCGTCTTCTCCTTCCACACGCACAAATCCAAATCCTCTCTGCGTACCCATAAATTTTCCGATAAGAATATCACTTGAAAGCGGTTTTATCTTGCCTTTAAGGTCAAGCTGTATCTTTCCATCGCTGTATAACTCATCAAGTACAGCTCTAAAATCCTTTTTTTCTTTTGCCGGAACCTGTAAAACAACCGCCATCTCTTTCGTTGACATAGGTTTATAACTCTTTGAATTCACAAACTCCAGTATCATTTCTTTTTTGCTGTTTAAAGCTTCTCTATCCATACAAACACCCCCTAAAACTCGGTGTAAAGACACCTATATTGATGCTTAATCTCAAATCATATATTATTTATATTATATCCTATATTATATAATGAAACAATCACTTTATTAAGAGAATTATTTTATAATAAAAAGAGACTGTCAATCGACAATCCCTTTTTGTAATTTCTTTTATGAAAAAATACTTAAATTCAATAAAAGTGAAATCAAAACAAATAATACTGCAAGAACTCTTGTAGCCATAACAAGTCCGCCTTCCATAGAACGTCCTTTGTTTTTTCCCCAATAAGACTCAGCAGCTCCGCTGATAGCTCCTGTAAGTCCTGCCTGCTTGCCTTCCTGAAGAATAACTACAACTGTAAGTGCAACGCATACGATAATGTATAGAATCAATAAAATTCCATGAATTGTCTTAATCATTATGCTCCTCCATTCAATTAAAACTCATACAAACTGATTAGTACAGTAAAAAACACTGTACTAATCTAGTTTATCATAATATCCTAAAGATTTCAATATTTTTTTAACGATTATTCGTTGTACCGTAAATTCTGCTTATCGACGTACAAGAAGTGATTTTCCTGTCATTTCTCTTGGCTGCTCAAGTCCCATTATCTCAATGAGTGTCGGCGCAATATCCGCAAGACATCCGCCCTCTCTTAATGTGTATGCATCATCATAATTTACAAGAATAAATGGAACAGGATTTGTTGTATGAGCTGTAAATGGTGCTCCTGTCTCATAATCTATCATCTGCTCTGCATTTCCGTGGTCAGCACAGATAAATAATACTCCGTCAGCTTTCTTTACTGCCTCAACTGCTGTTCCTACACATTCGTCAACTTTCTCAACTGCTGCAACTGCTGCCGGGATAACTCCTGTATGTCCTACCATGTCAGGGTTTGCAAAGTTGATAACTATCACATCATATTTGTCTGATGCTATAGCTTCATTGAGTCTCTCACTTACTTCCGGTGCACTCATCTCAGGCTTAAGGTCATATGTTGCAACTGAAGGTGATTTTACAAGTGAACGCTCTTCTCCTTTGTTTGGCTCCTCAACACCGCCATTAAAGAAGAATGTTACATGAGCATACTTCTCTGTCTCGGCGAGACGAAGCTGTGTCATATTGTTTGCTGCAAGGAACTCTCCAAATGTATTTTCAATACTCTCTTTCTCAAATGCAACAAGTTTATTTCCAATAGTCTCATCATAATTTGTAAAGCATACAAATGTGAGCGGCATAAATCCATTTGCTCTCTCAAATTTGTCAAAGCTTTCATCACAGAAAGTACGTGTAATCTGACGTGCACGGTCAGGTCTGAAGTTAAAGAAAATCACTGAATCATTTGCTTTAATAGTTGCTACAGCTTTTCCGTTTTCCTCGATAACTGTAGGAACAACAAACTCGTCGTTTACATCCTGTGCATAAGAATCTGCAACAGCCTTAACAGCATCCTCAGCCTTGACACCCTCGCCCTTTACAAGTGCATTGTAAGCTTTCTCTACTCTGTCCCAGTTATTATCTCTGTCCATTGCATAATAACGTCCATGTACAGACGCAATCTTACCTACACCTATCTTGTCCATCTCTTTCTGGAGTTCCTCTACAAAACCTTTTCCTGATGTAGGTGCTGTATCTCTTCCGTCAAGGAATGCATGTACATATACATTCTTAAGACCGTTTCTCTTTGCAAGTTCCAATAATCCGTAAAGGTGTGTATTGTGACTGTGTACACCACCATCTGAAAGAAGACCGAAAAGATGAAGGTCTGAATTATTTTTCTTTGCATTCTCTACTGCTGAAAGCAACGCTTTATTTTCAAAAAATGTACCTTCTTCAATAGCTTTTGTAATACGTGTAAGTTCCTGATAGATAATGCGGCCTGCACCGATATTCATGTGACCAACCTCAGAGTTACCCATCTGACCATCCGGAAGTCCTACACTAAGCCCGCTTGCATTTCCCTTCTGAAACGGACACTCTTTCATAAGCTTATCCATAACAGGTGTCTTTGCCTGAGCAATAGCATTACCCTCTGTCTTGTCATTTAATCCATAACCATCAAGTACCATCAATACAACCGGTTTCTTACTCATAATCGTTATCCTTTCTTTATATAAAAATATATTTAGTTACCTTTTTATCCGACAATAGATTATACAATATTTATGACTGCAAGTCAAAGAAAAGATTTCTCTAACATTCCTCAATATCATCTGACAGGATGGTAACATGACAAAACATTATTATTTTCCATAATAAATGGTTTTGAAGTATTCTGTCCCCATTCAGTATCATACATTCTCATAAGGTACTCATTAAGCTGCTGTTTTGATGCAAACTTAATAACCTGATACGGTGACTGGAAAGAAATCTTTTCAATAAAAATGTAACCATTATTTTTGACCGGTACAAGTACTCCGGCATGACCTGTAAAAAGTTCATTTTCATTTTTACTGAAATAAGAATGAAAAATGACTGTTATAAGAGATGCCTTCGTTTTATCATGAGAAAAAGTAATATTATTTTTACTGCGGTACTTTCTTAAAATACCAATATGCTTGTTTACATTAGTCGAAGAGACAGTATTGATGCTTGAATATAATGTTTCAAATTTTTTTGTATCTTTTTTGTTATATTTCTGATATGGAGAATTTTTCAACGCATCACTATCCATAAATAATTCATTTGTATTTGGCTTTGTATTCTCCCCTGTTTTTATATAGTTTTTCAAAAGGTCAAATGCTGTTATGCGACAATTATATCCGATAAACATATTATATTTTTTTGACCAGTATTCTGCTATCTTGTTATCGTTATATATTGGTGCATTAAGTCCAAGTTTTTTATATCCATTCTTTACAAGACTTGTATTTTTAATAGTCTTATTATATTCATTCACATCTTTAAGCCATGCCTCTGCATTTTTTTTAGGAATACCTGCATCTATAAGATATTTCTTTACTTCGTTTTGTGTTCTTTTGTCAACAAGATTCGAATATTTTCCCAGAGTATCTGTGACAGTTATTTTAATGTCAGAAGAATATTTTTTTCCTTCTTTTGTTATTCCCGTAACAATAATAACACCTTTTCCACCAGAAGTTCCTGCCGTAACAGTTCCCTTTTGGTCAACTTTGACTTTTTTTAAATTCTTAGTTCTGAATGATATTTTTTTATACTGTTTCTTATTTTTTATATTAAGCATGAGCTTTGATTTTTGACCAATTATATATTTACCGCCTGTAACATTTTCATTGCCGACAAATATTACAGGAGGCTTTATGACCGCCTCTGTATTACTTCCGTTCAAAAATAAAGTAGTTAATAAAACAGTACCTATAACAGCTATGATTCTTTTCTTCAAGCTTTTCACCTTCCTTAGATAATTATTATTGCCAATACCTGCAATGCAGCAATTATTTTATAGCACACATAAAAAAAAAGCAATTAAGATTTTATTACATTTCAAAAAACAATTCATCAACCATCACTAAAAGTAAAATTGAAAAATAATGGGTATAGCCAAAAAAATAAAATTGTAATATACTAATATTATGATGTTGGTTCAAAAAGCTTTTTGACCCCAACTAATGCCACGGATTGCTTCATTGTTGTGCAATTTTTGCAATCCTGCAAACACCGACACATACACATTTATACTATGTACTCTCGAAATCTTCTGAACGAAGAATTTCGAGATGGATTCATTTTGAAAAGATTACGAGAAATTATTATTTTTTATAAGGAGGTTTTCCATGTACGAATTTACTAAAGATTGTATGATTGGAATCAAGGAAATAGATGACGAACACAAAAAATTGTTCGATATGATAAACGATGCAATTGTTCTCACTAATGAGACAGAAGATGCCGAAAGCATTGCCAAAAATCTTATTAAGGGACTGAAAGATTATGCGAATATACATTTCGCTCACGAAGAAGCTTATATGAAAAAAATAAATGACCCTGAACTTGAGCGTCAGGTCAAAGAACATAAAGCATTTACCGAAAAAATTAATGACTTTAAACTTGATATTTCATCTGCCGAAGCTTCAAAAAAATCATTGAACGAACTTCTTGTCTACATTGTCAACTGGCTGTATAAGCATATCTTAGGAAGTGACATTATGATTGGCAGACTTTCATCTTCAGACAAGGAAACCGAAAATACAAATCCATTTGCTTTTACTGACAAATACAAAACCGACATTGCTCTTATTGATGATGAACATAAACATCTTTTTGAAATCATTGAACAGACAAATGAGCTTATACATGCAAATCTGCTTCATGATAAATATGACGAGATAATTCATCTTCTCAATGAACTTAAAACATATACAGAAACACATTTCAGTGATGAAGAAGCTCTTATGGAAAAAATATCTTATCCCAGACTTGAAGCTCAAAAGAAAGCCCATTCCGCATTTGTGGATAAACTTGTACATATTGATATTGATGAACTTGACGAAATTGACAGCCATCAGCAGACTTATCTTTTTGAATTGATAAATTACCTCTTAAACTGGCTTTCAAACCATATTCTTGGTTCAGATATAAAAATCGGTGAATACATAAAAGAAAATAATATTACAATCGACTAAAATATAATGATGCAAGTGGCAAGCCTCCAGATAGCAATTTGTATGTAAGCATACATTGCTATCTGGAGGTCTGCCCCATCACCATATAATACAAAAATTATAAAAAGAAATAATATCTGCATTATTATATAAACATTTCTCAACTTATCATTTTATCTTTTTGTGCATACATACCTTTTATTCCATATTTCTTTGATACTTTTTCTTTCGGATTTATCAGTTCTTCCATCAATTCATGAACAGTTGTCATCTCATTTATACGTCCTACATTTGCACCGCAGAATATCAGACCGTTATTTATATCTCCGTTCACCGCATCAACCAACGCTTTCGTTATACAATACGGTACTTCTTTGGGATTGCATTTTTTCATGCAGTTGTAGCACTTTAAAACCGGCTGATTTTCCTTTTCCACACGCTTTATAAATTCATTTCTTATTGCACGTCCGGGCATTCCGACAGGACTTTTGATTATCTTAATATCTTCTTCTTTCGCATCAATATACGCTTTTTTGTACTCATCAGAAGCATCACACTCCTTTGTCGCCACAAAACGGCTCGCAATCTGCACTCCGTCTGCACCAAGTTCAATTGCATGAATTATATCATAATGGTCAAATATTCCCCCGGCAACAATGACAGGTATATGTGTATTATATTTTTTCTCATATTCCTTTGTACATTCAATAATTTCTTTTATCTCTGTATCATAGTCAATGTTTTCCATATTTTGAAGTTCTTCATTTGAAAAGCCAAGATGTCCGCCCGCCTTCGGTCCCTCAATGACTATAAAATCCGCAGTCCTGTCATATCTTCTTGCCCACATTTTAAGTATAATATCTGCCGCACGCCTTGATGAAACTATCGGTGCTATCTTTGTCCTGCAAGCTTTTCCTATATATTCGGGAAGTTTCACCGGAAGACCTGCTCCGCTTATTATCACATCTGCACCCGCTGCAACAGCTGCCATGACATGTTCTTTGTAATGTTTTAATGCAACCATGATATTTGCTCCCACAAGTCCGTTTCCGCCTGCAATCTCCTTTGCACATCTGATATGCTTTCCTATTGCACGCAGATTGCATTCTGCCTGATCATTTTCAAAATTTTCCTCATCATATCCTATCTGGGCAGTTGATATAATTCCTATTCCGCCCTCCGCCGCAACAGCTCCCGCAAGCTTTGAACGGCTGATACCGACTCCCATTCCACCTTGAATAATAGGAATCTTTGCAATCATATCCCCTATACGAAGAGCCTTTAACTTTTCCCCACATTCATATAATCCCATATTTTCCTCATTTCCGTGCTCCATGCACACCTTTAATTTTCATTTGATTATCAAACTACTTTTAAAGTATAAATCTATAATGTTTTGTTGTCAATGTTTTCTCGTATCTTTTTCTATTTTATGTAGTTTTCAAAACTATATACTTGATAAATATATTAAAATCAGTTGTGTTTTAATCCGATATAAAAAAAATTTTCAATCATAACCACCGGCTTAGCCGGTGGTTTGCTCTGCCCCTATAAGGGGCTTTTTCCTGCTTGAGCCTCAAGGCTCATCGAAATTGTTCGCCTCGCGCAC
>NZ_DBLYGC010000033.1:0-27276 GCF_056818865.1 Butyribacter sp. | reverse complement strand
AGCAGGAGATTTTGTTAAAAAACCTCCCACAAAATCAATCAAATTTAAAAGCCAATGGAATTTACTCTTGCACTGGAATTTACTTTTTCAAGTCAGCTTTTTGCGTTAAAACCCCGGCAGAAATGATTATTCTTGTCTCCAGACCATTTTGAAAAAGCTCTTTTTCTGCTTCTTTTACATCCACATACTCGTCATACCGTCCGTGGCAGACATTATAAGTATGTCCGCTCTTTTCAATAAAACAGTCATAACCGAGTTTTTGTACGTTTTTTGCAAGATTATCTGCATTTTCATAGTGCCTGAATGCTCCAACCTGAACAGAAAACTTCTCAGCAACATTTTTAATGTCCGGTTTTGTTTCGACAATATCTTCCGATATAACATCAACTCCTGTACCTGCCGCCCCCGATACAGTCTTTACGATAGCATCTGCTATTCCTTTAGCTATATCATCGTTTTTCTCGTCAAACAGGTCATTATCCGCCTCCGTATTTATGAAACCTGTTTCCACCAATACGGCTGGCATCCTTGTTCCCCTTAATACTGCAAGATTCGGTCTTTCTATTATTCCAAGGTCTTTAAAACCGACTTTCACCAATTCTTTGTTTATATTCTTTGCCATAACAAGAGGTATACCCTCTGCCTGATATACAAGCGTCTGAATACCTGAATATGTATCAGGCTCAGGGCTTGAATTTCTGTGAAATGACACGAAATAATCTGCGTCACTTCTATTTGCTATCCCTGCTTTCTGATTTGGGTTCTGATAAATATCCTCTGTTCTTGTATAGATAACATTTACGCCCCTGTTTTCAAGATACTGGCCTACTTTAAGCGTCAGGCTCAGATTATCGTCTTTTTCTTTTCTCCCGTTAAACATTGCACCATTGTCAAAGCCGCCATGACCGGCATCAAGCATAACTGTAGCCAAATCTTCCACCTCAAAAACTTTTTGTATCTATTATATTCATAAAAAACAAAGAATTTACAAAAAAATCAGTTTTTCTTAAATTCGAGAAGTTCAAGCCCCTCGTTATCTTCCAATACCATTCTTATCATCCACTCATTGACAAACAACAGTAAAGGATTTCCCTTCATATCTTTTACTGCCTTTACATTGTTCATTCTCTTAAGCTTTGTGACATCCGTAGAAGGGTCACCAACCCATCTTATATACTCATACGGAAGTGATTCAAGACGTATCTCACAGCCGTATTCATTTTCAAGACGATATTTGAGTACATCAAACTGAAGCACACCCACGACACCGACTATTATCTCAGACATACCTGCCGTAAACTCCTGAAATATCTGTATTGCACCTTCCTGGGCAATCTGTGTAATCCCCTTTACAAACTGCTTACGTTTCATTGAATTAAGCTGGATAACTCTGCAGAAATGCTCAGGTGCAAATGTAGGAATGCCCTCATACTCATATTTATGTCCCGGCATTGTTATCGTATCTCCGATAGAGAATATGCCAGGGTCAAACACCCCTATAACGTCACCCGCATATGCCTCCTGTATAACCTGTCTGTCCTGCGCCATTATCTGCTGCGGCTGTGAAAGTTTAAGTTTTCTTCCGCTCTGTACATGATATACATCCTTGTCCGCATCAAATTTACCTGAGCACACACGCATAAATGCAATTCTGTCTCTGTGCGCTTTATTCATATTTGCCTGAATTTTAAATACAAATGCAGAAAACGGCTCTGTAATCGGGTCAATAAGTCCTTCATTTGACATTCTCGGAAGTGGTGATGATGTCATCTCCAAGAAATATTTAAGAAAAATTTCTATACCGAATGTATTTAATGCAGAACCAAAAAATACAGGTGAGAGTTCTCCCTTGCTTACTTTATCCATATCAAGTTCATCACTCGCCCCGTCCAAAAGCTCGATTTCTTCTACAAGCTGTTCATAGAGATTATCAGGGACTATCTTCTTTAATTCCGGATCATCTATTGAATAATCTGTCTCTGCCGCTGACTTTGCGCCGCCTGTTGAAACTGCCTCAAAAGTTCTTACTGTTTTTGCTTTTCTGTCAAATATCCCTTTAAACTCTTTACCCGAACCAATAGGCCAGTTTATAGGACATGTTCTTATTCCCAAAACCGTTTCTATATCGTCAAGAAGTTCAAATGAATCTTTTGCGTCTCTATCCATTTTGTTGATAAATGTAAATATAGGAATATGACGCATCACGCAAACCTTAAACAGCTTTATTGTCTGTGCCTCAACACCCTTTGACGCATCAATAACCATCACTGCCGAATCCGCTGCCATAAGTGTTCTGTAAGTATCTTCCGAGAAGTCCTGATGTCCCGGTGTATCAAGGATATTTATGCAGAAACCATCATAATTGAACTGCATAACCGATGATGTAACAGAAATCCCACGTTCCTTTTCTATTTCCATCCAATCTGATACAGCATACTTTGAATTGGCTTTTCCTTTTACCGAACCCGCCGTATTTATCGCCCCTCCATAAAGGAGAAACTTCTCAGTAAGTGTTGTTTTACCTGCATCAGGATGAGAAATTATCGCAAAAGTTCGTCTTTTCTCAATTTCTGATTTTATATTATCTGCCATTATTACCTCATTTCCGCAAAAAATTACAGCTCACATATTTGTGTGTGAACCGTAATCTTCTACCCTGCATTTTTTATTTTTTAATCATTTTCCTAAAACAATGTTCCGCATTTTTCATACATATATTTTTCAGAAAATTTTATGTATCAGTATTACATCTGCTCGATATAAGCTTCGTAACCTATTTTGCCAAGCTTCTCGTCTTTTGCTACTACCTGCTCCTGAAGCTCAGTTTTGTAACTTGCAAGTTTGTCTCTAAGCTCCTTATCTGAGATAGAGAGCATTTTTGCTGCCAAAATAGCTGCATTTGCCGCTCCGTTTATAGCCACTGTTGCAACTGGTATTCCTGAAGGCATCTGTACAATTGAATAAAGTGAGTCAACTCCTCCGAGTGACTTTGTATGAATAGGAACTCCTATTACAGGAAGTGGAAACATTGCTGCACACATTCCCGGAAGATGAGCCGCACCGCCGGCTCCTGCTATAATAACATCAATGCCTTTACTCTCTGCACTTTTTGCATATTCCACGAACACATCCGGTTCTCTGTGCGCTGAGATTACTTTCATCTCATAATCAATACCAAACTTTTCAAGCATTGCTGCTGCCTTTGACATAATCGGTAAATCTGAATCGCTTCCCATTAAGATACTTACTTTAGCCATTTTGTATTTCCTCCATTGTTTAAAATATTATCATTGTTTAAAATATTATACAGGTATCTGCATTCCTGTCTGCTTTAAAGTAGAAACTCTGACAAAATATAATTACTTAAATCAATCCCTTTATCTGTCAGGTAAATTCTATCACTATTATCATTTTCAGACAATAGGTTATTTTTTATAAATTTATCTATCACATCACCGTAAATTTCATCAATACTGTAATCAAACCTGTTTTTAAACTCTGTTTTTGACACACCGATGCACTTTCTTAGACCGACAAACATAAATTCTTCCATCTTTGCTTTTGGGGTCAGCTTTTCATAAGTTTCAGTTCTTTTCTTTATGTCTCCGTCAAAATCATCAATATTTTTTATCTGCAATCCGGGTTCTTTTGTGATTTCAAAATACTTCTCTAAATCTGAATAATTTGAAAATCTTGCCCCTTCAAAGCATGACGAAGCACCAAGCCCTATCCCGATATAATCCTCAAGAGTCCAGTAGACGAGATTATGCTTACATTCTCTGTCTTTTTTACAATAGTTTGATATTTCATATCGGTGATAACCATTTTCTTCAAGGATTTTTTTTGTATAAGAATACATCTGTCTGTCCGTATCTTCATCGGCAATATCAAGAACTCCATCCTCGTGCATTTTATAAAAGACCGTTCCCGGCTCAAGTATAAGACTATACGAAGAAATATGTTCAGGTTTCAATGAAACAACACGCTCAAGCGTTTTTTTGTAACTCTCAAAACTCTGCTTAGGAATGTCACTCATTAAATCTATATTTATATTATTAAAACCCGCATCCCTGAGCAGATGATAACTTTCAAGAAATTCATTGTAGGTATGAATTCTTCCAAGAAGTTTAAGTTCCTCATCAATGCTGCTTTGAAGTCCGAGACTTACTCTGTTTACACCCATCTTCCTAATAGCATAAATCTTTTCTTCGTCAAGAGTCCCGGGATTTGCTTCTATCGTAAACTCTGCATTATCGTCAATATCAAACTGCTTTATAATATCTCCAAGAAGTTTAAGTTCCAAAGCTGAAAGGCAGGTCGGTGTTCCACCGCCGATAAAAACCGTTCCTATCCTGTATCTGCCACAAAGAATTTTCTGCCAGTAAAGAGCCTCTCTATGTAAAGCTTCAAGATAGGTGCGCTTTATGCTTTCATCTGCACTAAACGAAAGGAAATCACAATAATTACACTTTTTTACGCAAAACGGTATGTGGACATATAACGCAATCTGTTTTTGCATTTCCAATTATCTCCCCAAAAATTCATCAAAGAATTGCAATCCTTTGGTAAATCACCCTGCTAACAATAATATCTCAGTTTTCAGATATATTATTTTACTCCTCGTCAAGTTTCAATACACTCATAAATGCCTGCTGTGGAATTTCTACATTTCCAAACTGACGCATTCTCTTTTTACCCTCCTTCTGTTTTTCAAGAAGCTTTCTCTTTCTTGAAATATCACCGCCGTAACATTTCGCAAGTACATCTTTTCGCATCGCTTTTACTGTTTCTCTCGCAATTACTTTTCCGCCGACAGCAGCCTGAATAGGTATTTCAAAAAGCTGTCTCGGTATCTCATTCTTGAGCTTCTCACACATCTTTCTTCCACGCTCATACGCTGTGTCAGCATGAAGGATAAATGAAAGTGCATCTATTTCTTCTTTATTTATAAGAATATCAAGTTTCACAAGTTTTGAAGGAACATATCCTTTCATTTCATAATCGAGTGAGGCATAACCTCTCGAACGTGATTTAAGTGCATCAAAGAAATCGTAAATAATCTCATTAAGCGGAAGGTCATATTTAAGAAGTGCTCTTGATTCTTCCATATATTCCATTCCAATATAAACACCTCGTCTTTCCTGACAAAGCGTCATTATTGCACCCACAAATTCCTTTGTAACCATAATCTCTGCCGAAACCATCGGTTCCTCCATGTGCTCAATCTCTGACGGGTCAGGAAGGTTTGACGGATTTGTGACCTCAACCATTTCTCCATTTGTCTTGTAAACATGATATATAACACCCGGTGCTGTTGTGACAAGATCAAGATTGTACTCCCTTTCAAGCCTCTCCTGAATAATTTCAAGGTGTAAAAGACCAAGAAAACCACATCTGAAACCAAATCCAAGAGCAATTGAAGTCTCAGCTTCAAACTGCAGTGCGGCATCGTTTAACTGAAGTTTTTCAAGTGCATCCCTAAGGTCAGGATATTTGGCACCATCTGCCGGATATAAACCGCAATAAACCATAGGCTGTACTTTCTTGTATCCTGGAAGTGCCTCATCACAAGGATTTTCTGCAAGGGTAACTGTATCACCCACTCTTGTATCACCAACATTTTTAAGGCTTGCCGTAACATATCCAACCATTCCGGCTGAAAGTTCGTCAGATGGTATAAACTGTCCTGCCCCAAAAATTCCAACCTCCACAACATCTGCCTTTGCACCTGTTGCAAGCATCTTTATCTCATCGCCTTTTTTTACGCAGCCGTCAAATATACGGCAGAATATTATAACGCCTTTATACGCATCATATAACGAGTCAAATATAAGAGCCTTTAACGGCTTGTCAATGTCACCTGACGGTGCAGGTATCTTTTTGACAATCTGCTCTAACACCTGGTCTATATTTGTTCCCATCTTTGCTGAAATAAGCGGTGCATCTTCTGCATCAAGACCTATAACGTCCTCTATTTCACTCTTAACCCTCTCCGGCTCCGCACTCGGAAGGTCAATCTTATTTATGACAGGCATTATCTCAAGGTCATGGTCAAGCGCAAGATAACAATTTGCAAGTGTTTGTGCCTCTATACCTTGTGCCGCATCAACTATAAGGATGGCGCCCTCGCATGCCGCAAGGCTTCTTGAAACCTCATAGTTAAAATCCACATGTCCCGGTGTATCAATAAGATTAAATATATACTCCTCACCGTCATTTGCTTTATAAACGATACGAACTGTCTGTGCCTTTATGGTAATGCCACGCTCTCTCTCAAGTTCCATATTATCAAGAACCTGCGCCTGCATCTCTCTGCTTGTAAGAAGCCCCGTTTTTTCGATAATACGGTCTGCAAGTGTGGATTTGCCGTGGTCAATATGTGCTACGATACAAAAATTTCTGATATTGGACTGTTTAATTCTCTCCATTGTATTCCTCCGCTGTTTTTTTCCATTGCTTTTTATTGTAACACATACGGAGGTTATCAGTCAAAAGAATATGGAATTATTTTTGCTGTGGTACAGTATCTATTTTCCGCTAAGCACCTTATCTATCACACAGGCGAGATGAGGCATTGCATTTTTTGCCTCCTGTAATGTATTATTTTCATTTCCAAGTTCTATAAGGAGTGCTCTTTTTCTCAGATGGAGATTATAACGGTATCCTTTCAGATATACCGGCTTTGCAAAATCGTTATAATTTTCCATGCATTTTAGTTTTAGCTGCAGACTAAATGCAAGATTATACTGCAGATTAGGATTATAAAGGTATCCGATATTTCCGTTGCGGTTTCTCGACAATCCGTTAAAAAACATTACCTGCGCCGTTCTCTTTCCGTTTATTACAGTCGTTCTGTGTACTTTATTTCCTACGCCATCCCTATGCAGGTCTATTATAACCTGTATTGACGGATATTTTTTCAATGTTCTTTTCACATGTTCTGCCGCATTGTTATATGCTCTGTTTCTGTCAATTCTTCCGTTTATTATGTCATACTTTGTCGTATCATGTATCACGTTGTAACCGTATTTTTTTAAATTATATGTAAGTGTTGTTCCGACTCCTACTATGGACTGAGCTGTCACACCGCTTTTGCTGTCACAAAACGCTTCTGAACCGCCATGTGTGTGAAATATAAGTATTTGCGGTTTGTTAGAGTTTCTCTTAATTCTTAAATCTGACGATAAAAGTTTTTTTACATTAAAAACATTATTGTCAATGGAAGTAGTAGAGTCCGCTATATAAAAATTTTTCAGAAGATAATTTCTGTTAAGACCTTTTTTCAATGTATTAACCTTTTTAATATTTTCTTTTAAGGATGCTGTTTTATTACGGCTTATTACTATATCCCTTTGTTTTATCTTCTCAGAGTCTCCCTTCAATTTTTCTTCTTTTTTTGCTGCCTCATTCTCTTTTTTTGCCAGTTCCAAGTCCTCATTTTCCTCCTGACATGCATTCATATAAAGTTCACCCGACATTCCACTCCATATCTTTTTTCTGCTGTTTATGCCAACCCACGTCATAGCTGTCTTTTCAGCTTCTTTTTCGGCAACACTCCTAAACCTGTTTCCGTGTTCAACCATATACGAAACTCCAGAGCTTGTTTTAGTTATAAATTTAAGTAAAAGAGGAACATCACTTCCGTTTCTTGCCATACTTATAGCAGAAGAATTTGAATATCCGAAATTTACCAGGCCGGCAGTAACCATATTTTGTATTTTATTGCCAATATCTAATTTTTTCAGTCTCACGGCAAAAAAACTTGCCACCCAAATGATAACAACAATCATAACAATAATTTTCTTTGTATTTTTCATATATCATGTCCTTCTCTTTCTGACAGCATTACTGCCTGCCCGTAAACCTTGCAGGGCAGTAACATGGCAGCATCTTATATCTTCTAAGAACAAAATATGCAAAAAAACTTTTGATATGAATATTTTTTGCTCAGCCGAGAAGTTTATATCAATCTCTGCATCAAAACATTTCCGGCAAAAACAACTCAATTTAATATAATCGAATTTAAAGCACTGTTAAGCCCTCCGGCAATTGCTTTTCCGATAAAAAAAATCTGCTCATCAATATCTTTAGGTGTAACAAAAAGACCGCTGTATTTTTCATTGGACATCTGACGCAGGAATATATCTGTTTCTTCCTGTGAAAATCCCTGTCCAAGAAGAGTTTCCTCTATGCAGTCATATGCAACGGTTGCCATTGATACAACTGTTGGTACTCCTATGGCAATAACCGGTATCCCCATAATCCTCTCATTTATCTCCTTTCGCACGTTTCCAATCCCAGCCCCCGGAGATATTCCCGTGTCGGTCACCTGAATTGTATGGCACAGTCTCTCAGTATGTCTTGAACAGAGCGAATCTATAACCAGAATATAATCAAATCCGCCTTCTGAAACTATTTTTTTAATAATGTCACATGTCTCCATTCCTGTCTGAGCCAAAACTCCCGGTGCAATGGCACAAATTTTTTCCGGAATTATATCTATATACTCTATGACCTTGTTTCCGAGCATATCTGGTGTCGCATATCTGTTTCCAAGACCGGCTGTCAAAACTTTTATTTTTCTGTTTCCATGTGTCTTTTTTAATATCATTTTTTCGATAATACCTGCAAAAACTTTTTCAAAGCCTTCCTCATCACTTTTTCTCCATCCACTGTCAGAAAACTCAAGCGTAATATATTCTCCTACAGGCTTTCCCATCGCTTCTGCACCATGTTCATCTTTAATGTCAACGACAGTCATTGTGATACCTAAAATTCCTGTATCAGTCTTTTCTATTTGAACACCTGAAATCTCCACATTATCATCCGGGAAACTTTCCCTCACCTCAACCGCAAGGTCTGTCACTCTGCTAAGCATAAAACCTCCTGTTTTTGCTGCTGTTCACGCCTACGTTGTGGACAATAGCCCAGTTTTTACTAATATAATTTACTTTTCCCTAAATCCAGCAATAATATACACCTCAAAACAAATAAAAAATTCGTAACAGCTCAGCCTGCTACAATTCATCAAAAAAAGCGTAAAAAATCATCAAAAAAGCCTTGACAAATGTCAAAATAATCACTATGATAAATGAGTATGTTTACTTCAAAGCGACCGTGTCCGGTTTGATGAAACAAAAGATTTCACAATTGGGAGGTGTAAGGAATGGCTAACATTAAATCAGCAAAGAAAAGAATTTTAGTTGATCGCAGAAATGCAGAGAGAAATAAAGCAATCAAGTCTAAAGTTAAGACAGCTGTCAAAGGTGTTGACGCTGCTATCGCAGCAGGAGACAAGGACGCTGCTTCTAAGGCTTTAACAACAGCAATCTCTGAAATCAATAGAGCTGCAAGCAAAGGTGTTTTCCACAAGAAAACAGCTTCAAGAAAGATTTCTCGTATTACAATTGCTGTAAATAAAATCGCGTAATCTATTTAAAACTTAAAGAGTTGCCAATGGTGTGGGCAGCTCTTTTTTCATATACACATAATGATGTTGGGGACAAAAGGTATTTTGACCCTTGCATCATATAATTAAGATCTAACAGGAGACAAACAATGAAGAAAGAAAATTACTTAAAATGGGATGAATATTTTATGGGTATTGCTCTCCTATCTGCTGAGAGGAGCAAAGACCCCCATACAAGCGTAGGCGCCTGTATTATCAGCGAAGACAACAAAATCTTATCCGTCGGTTACAACGGTATGCCTCTTGGCTGTTCTGATGATGAATATCCGTGGGAGCGAAACTCAGACAACGAGCTGGATGCAAAGTATCTCTATGTATGCCATGCAGAGTTAAATGCGTTGTTAAACTATACAGGAACAAATTTAAAAAACGCAAAAATATATACTACCCTCTTTCCATGCAATGAATGCACAAAAGCTCTTATTCAATCCGGAATAAAAGAAGTCATTTATATGTCAGATAAGTATTCTGATACACCTTCTGTCATAGCAGCAAAAAGAATGATGAATTCTGCCGGTGTTAAATTTACTCCATATAAACCTATAAACAGGACTATTGAATTGCAGTTATAGTCACCGCAAGGCATAAAATAAGCCCACTCAAAACGAATGGGCTTATTCGCTTATCGTTTACTATTTGACTTTCATCGTTTTCTTGTATCCTGTCGATTTTTTCAGCATTTTCTTATAGTCAGCTTTCCTTGCCTTAGGGCATTTAATAACAGCTTTCTTTGAAATACCGGAAATTGCATTAGACTCAATTTTCCTTAACAGCTTACTATTTATTGTAATCTGTGTTAATTTCTTTCTGTTATAAAATGCTTTCTTGCAAATCTTTGTTATATTTGCACCGATTGTAACTTTCTTTAAATCCTGACACTTTGAAAATGCATTAGTTCCAACCTCAGTAACTTTGTAAGAAACGCCATTGTACTTAACAGTCTTAGGAACTACAGCACTTGCCTTTTTATTGTTCAGTTTTGTATATGTCACTGTCTTTTTCTTAGCATCGTTAACTGTGTATGTCACTTTTGAAACGTCAAATTTTGTGCCCCTCTTTAAGTCTTTTTCGTATATTACCGAACATATGCCGATAGCATCTATACACCATTGACCGCTCACAACTTCAAATGTGACTGTATGTTCTCCATATTTCAAATTTCGGAGAGAATAATTTGTTCTGCTGTCCTCTGCCTGATTAACTGCTGCCTCAGTCTCGACCACTTTACCATCAACAGTCACCTTTATCTTACACTTGTTAGCTTTCATATAGCCTAAAACATCTACTCCGGTTCCCTTAAATGTGTATGTCAAAGAAGCACCTGTGCCTGTGCTGTATGATGCTGTACGATCATATACATACATTCCCTGACCACACTGGTGTGACCACTTGTCATTAAATACTAATTTAGATTTTGTTACATCATTTAACTCGTACTGCTGCATATTGTCAATAAATTCTTCATAATACGGAGCTGTATTCTCAATCTTTTTAACTGTAAGATTATCAAAATCCATCGCAGCGTATGTACCGCCTAAAGCAATTCTTCCTGATGTTACAGGATTTGTATCTGTATAAGTAGCAACCACTTTATTATTTACATATGCTGTAATCTGGTTTTCTTTGCCTTCCAGCGACAAAGTGTTCCACTGATTGAACCCCTGTTTAAATATGCTGTTGTCTGTAATTGTTCCTTCCAAAATGGTTACTTTTTTGCGGTACAGCTTCCAAGCACCATCTTTATCAATCTCAAAAGAATAGCCCGAAGAATCTTTAATTGCTGTTCCTCCACCTGTCTGACGAATTGCTATGACAGCAGATGAACTTTTAGCTTCTGTCTGTTCAAACTGCACATCAACATTTGCACGGTAATTCATCCATCGGTAATCACCTATCAGCACCTCTGCATTAGAGCCGTTCCAAGCTGAACCAACACCCTGCACACTCTCATCTAACTGCTGGCGCAGTACATAATTTCCATCTGCCAGCTTAACTGCCTCAAATGCTCCGTTAATAACATTTGTATAACGTGCAATTGCACCTGTTTTGCCGCCGCGTGACTCAATATAATCTTCTTTTTCATCACTGAGCTTTCCGTCTGTGCCTATTACACTAACCTTTTTATCTGAATAGTCAAAATTATCCGCATAAAGATACTCGTTATCCGTAACTGTTCCGTTTCCGTTTTCATCAGTATCTAATATTGTTCTGTCTGTTGAGTTTTCAGGTAATTTGCACTCACTTTTCAATTCGTCTTTATTCTGGTCTAATGTCGATACCGTAACAACAGAAAACGGCGAAACCATAACATTATAATATCCCTGTTCATCTGCCGTTATATCGCCTTTATCTGACATATAATTTGAATCAAAAGTACCGTCACCTGCTGCCTTTGTTTCAAAGCACTGCAATGTGTGATTATCTTTTAACTGCATGTTTTTAACTGAAATACGGTAGTTCTTTGTCTTTGCACTGTTGTTAATCATCAAAGTACTAAACTCATCCTTATCAGGTGATGCCAATGTCATATAACTGTCAGCACCGGTTGTACTGTTCACCACACGTCTGTCTCCATTTGCATCATCCTCTCCACAATAACTTGACTGAGGTATAACTCTCCAGATGCCGGCTGTATTATCCTCATTCTCCCAGCCTGTAACGGCAAATTTTGACAAATGGCTCAAAATAACAGTACCCGCATCATATCTGACATAACCAGACCAAGGGTCTTTTGCTCCAATCAATTCCTTAGAGGAATACTGTCCTCCCTGGTAAAAAGCACCGATTACAGGCTGATATATGACATGTGTTCTGCGTGATTCAACAAAACTCTTTATAATGTAATTTCCCATCTCTAATGCACTGCCTGTTCCACCAAGACCTGATGAGCCGGCAATTACATTTCCGCTGTCATCCTTAAATGTTGTATTGTTTGCCGGACGGAAAGCACTGTCAGAAAATACAGCCTGATTCTCGCTGTTCCAGACTTCCTTGTCCATTTCATCTGCAATTTTTATAATATCATCCTTTGTGAGAATATCCGCACCGTCCCTGCTTTTACTTGCCACAGAATACGGATAATGCCAGCCTATCGCTGCTACTGCATTTTTGTATTCCTCATCTGTATACAAGGCATTTACTGCTGTCTTTGCAATCATCTCAGCCTCGTCTGATACAATAAACTTAATCTTTTTATACAAATCTAACGCTTTTGCATCTTTGATGGTATCGCTGTTTTCTTTCTGAATCCACTTTGCAAATTTCTTCACATTCTCAGTGTCAGTCTTATCGCTCCATGCCTCATTTCTGTTAGGATTGATATAGTCTACCATATAACCATATGTCTCATAGGCAGCCATAATGGTATTTTTATACCATTTATACTGCTTTTCCGTAGTATTTGCCCACTTTGGTGTGTTCCATCTTAAGATACTTATTTTAATATTCGGATTAATCTTCTTAGCATCTGCTGCCAACTGAAATCCCGCATTTCTCTTTACATTTGCAGTCTCATCCTCCGTACGCATTGTACAGCTCTCAGCACCTGTAGAATTGTTTCTGTCATTACCCATTTCAATTTTTACATGAGTCATAAGCGGCTTGGAACCACCAAATAAATACTGCAGCATCTCAACATATTTTTCGGGATGCTCAGCCTTATAATCCATCAAAAGGTCAGATGTGGAATTGGCTGTCAAAAGACCAAATCCCTTATAAGTAAGACCGTTTTTATTCTCTTTATTGATATTATTTCCGTCAATTGTAATATCACTTACATTTTCAGCCGCCTGAACTGTCACTTTATCCATATTAATTTCTCCCAACGACAATGCTGATTTATCAGAAATTGCCAGACCAAAGCATAACGCACCTGCAAGAATTTGTTTTATTCGTTTTCTCATACATTTCCTCCATTTTCTTATTTACTATAAATAAATCCTGTGATAATGCTACGGATTGCTCATTGCCATATAATTATTGCAATCCCGCAGACACCTATGATTTTATTTTAACTCTTTCTATGTATTGTTCCATTAAACAAGGCGACACTCTTTTGTCTTTTAGCGACTTTTTATTGATATATTCTAAATAATAAGATATACTGTTTCCAAAACCTCAAAGAGCACTCAGATACAAAGGAGACAGACATGATTGCATTTCATTTTCCATTAAATACTTTACCAAAAATAATATACGCAAATGATATTGATAACAATTATGAATTTATACATTTCCAACGTCAGCCCATGGAATTTGTCCTGTTTTACATCGTAAAAGGCAATATGTATATAGAAGAAAATGGAAAAAAATATCATCTCACACAAGGCGACTATATTATTTTAGACCCTAAAAGATGTCATAAAGGTTACAAAACATCAGCCGTCCATTATTTTTATATACATTTCACATGGGAAAATGCCACAGAAACAACGTTGACAGAAACAGAATACATGGAATTGGCAAAATCAAGCCGTACAAATGCCATGAATATATTTCAACGCCAGAATATACTGGAAAATCATTTAATTGTTCCCAAACATTTTAAATCAGGCAGTTCCAATTATAAAAGTATTTACAGAATGTGCCGTGAAATGAAAAAATCATATCATGAAATGCTCGAATATTATCAATGTATTACCGCTGCAAAACTGATAGAATTACTTGGGGAGATAACGAGATTATGTGATGATTCCTTCCTCTCAGCAAAACGTGAATTTGAAAATCAGAACATGACAAATCTATTAGAATATTTAAAAGAAAATTACAAAGAAAAAATTACCGGCAGAGACATTGAGAATGCCCTGCACAGTAATTTTGATTATCTTAACCGACGTTTTAAAAAATATACCGGTATGACGATTTTTCAGTATTTAAATGAATTCCGCATTCTCTGCTCACAGGAAATGCTGCGTTCAAGCCATATCACACTGCGTGAAATTGCTTTAGAAAACGGATTTGTAAACGAATTTTATTTTTCCCGTGTATTCAAAAAAATTACCGGAAATACACCTAACGATTACAGGTTATCTTTTTTAGATTTCCCTGATAAATAATCAGTACACTAGCAGCATTTCAAGCCGTTTTTCCTGCATGCATTATAAAAAACATACAATTCTGTCTCTTCAAAATCCAAATGCTTATCATACTCCTGTTCTGTCGTCTCAAACTCAAGACTTGTTCTGCCGTGGCATTTTATCTTCATCCTGTAACAGCCTTTTTCAGTATGTATACGGTCAATCACCATTATCTTGCTGACCTCAACAATATCATTATACTTTACAATGCTCTTCTTTCCTTTAATACATATTTCCATAGAGGTATCCAGAAAATGTATTGTCATCTGCATAACACCATTCGTTCGCCTATCTACAATATAATAGTAAATGCATACCACCAAAAGAGCAATTATAAAAGCAGCCTCAGGCAGATACTCTTCAACATAATAATTTTGAATATTAAACATTTTCTGGGTAACTGCATAAATTGAAAACTGTGCAGCAAAGCATGCAATAAATAAAATTACAACATGAGTTCCTCTTAGTTTTGTATGAAAAATACTGTTATTTACCGTCACGCGGTATTCATTTTCGGCTGTTTTATCCATTATTTTTTTCCTTTAATTTATCTTTCAGCGCAAATGCTCCAGCAAGCAATGTTCCTGAAATAGAATGCCATGTACATGATACTGCACATATTATAGCAGATTCAGGTGTTGATGCAAACTGTGCTGTTGTAGTGGCAAGATTTGTGGCAAGTCCCGCATTCTGCATACCGACCTCAATAGAGATTGTTCTTTTCTTTGCTGTATTCATTCCGACAAGCTTACCTGCACCATATCCAAGCAAATAGCCAAGTCCGTTATGTAAGAGAACTGCCACAAAGATTACAACACCTGATTCAAAGAATTTAGAACCCTGTGACGAAACAACTCCTCCAACAACACATGCAAGACCGAGAACTGCTATTCCCGGCATAATCTTTTGTAACTCAACAAATGTTTTCTTTTTACCAAACAAGTAGTTGAGCAAAAATCCAAGTGCAACCGGAAGAATTACTGTCTCTACAATAGACACGAACATAGGCAATGCCTTAATTGAGATATGTGTTCCGCTTGCAAGGAAAGATACTAAAAGCGGTGTCATAAACGGAGAAAGGATTGTTGATACAGTTGTCATGCCGACTGAAAATGCAACGTCTCCGCCGCAAAGGTAAGACATAATATTTGATGATACACCTCCCGGACAGCATCCTACAAGAATAAGACCAAGTCCTATCGCATCTGAAAGTCCGAGTACCTTTGTAATTCCTAATGCAAGAAACGGCATTATAAGATACTGTGCAATTGCACCGACACATATATCAAACGGTCTTTTTGCCAATATTTTAAAATCCTGTGCAGTCAGTGTAAGACCCATACTAAACATAATAATTCCAATAATTATCGACTGAGTTGTAAATTTATTTGCTGCAAAATCTACAAACAACTTATAATTTACCCAAGACATAATGCCTGGTACAAAGAATGTTATAACAGCGATTGCTATTACAACAATTGAAGTGTAATCTGATAAAAATTTGCTAGTCTTTTGTAATACTTTCATTTTGTTCCTCCTTGTATATGTCCACTAAAAAAGTCCCTTCTTCAGTCATCTGACTAAAAAAGGGACGAATATCATCCGCGTTACCACCCTAATTTTGTAGTAATAAACTACAACTCTCAAGCATACCAGCATATGCCATCCATATAACGGTGGATACCGGCGAGGTCTACAAACTTCTATAAAGCTTTCAACCCGCTTCTCAAAGATGATATCCTAATCTGGTCATTACCTGTTTACACCGGCCACAGGCTCTCTGTAAATAAATCCACATCAGGCTTTGTTCTCATCAACGAATTTCGGTGAACATATTTTGTTTTATTTACTAATGTATTATAATACTCAGCAATTATATGTCAAGACTTTTTTTGAATGAATTATTTTCGCTGTGGCACTTTAACGCAGAGATTGATGTGTACAAACCACTCAAGTATTTACCCATACTTCCATTCAGGTATGCTCAGACAATCACAATATCCTTTACTGTCTAAATCTAACTTCTCATGAAATATAAGTCTGTACAAAATTTTATTCTTCCTGCGAAAACTGCTGCTGTTCCTTTATCTTCTCTGCTGCCGAAATCAGATTAAATTTTCATGAATCGCACTAATAATCTTATCAATCTCCAATGGCTTTGCCAGATTTGCATTCATTCCTGCTATGATACACCTCTCTGCATCTTCCTTAAACGCATTTGCTGTCATTGCTATAATAGGAATTGTCTTTGCATCAGGACGCTCCATTGCCCGTATTTTTTTAGAAGCAGTCAGACCATCCATCACAGGCATCATGATATCCATGAGAATTACATCAAAGGTTTCCTGTACATTATTTGAATAGATTTCGCTGTCGCGAAATCTATTCAAATAAATAATTTCCGGCAAAAATAATACCTGATAATGCTAAAGCAAAGCCTAATCCAATTCAAGGGAGTCTGAAATATAAAAATAATACCCATGTTTTTTGCAATATTTTTCTATTTTACGAGTTAATTTCCGGCTGGTTGTGTATTCCAACAAATACACTTCAACACCATCTGCTTTGCATGCTTTAAGATATTTGCAGAAATAATCTCTCTCCTGCTTTTTCTGCTCACTGAATGTTCCTTTATCAAAATCAATACAACTCCATACAGTCTCCTGATTTATGCCTGTCATAATATTATTAATTGTACCATAATGTTCCTTATATTTCATGACGTAAGTATCTCCACCATTGATAATGACTTTTTTCCCAAATGTCATGATATTTTTCAAAATCACTGTAAGTCCATCAAAAATGCTCTTTCGTGGAGCATAATAATATACGTCACAATTATCAATAAAAAAACCATCAATACCTTTTTTATATAGTCCCCGTGCCAGTTTTGTCATAAATTTCTGCCAATCCGGACTGGCTACATTCACCCATTGTTCCTCATCCCAATGCTCATACTTACCAATTGCCAGTTTCTTATAAGTTGTATAATATTTTCTGAAATTCTCAATAGATCCAATATTCAGATATGTATATACCATTGTTCCATTTTTATGAAGTGATTCAATATCCCTTTTTTTAAAATATTGTGCGTCAATCACAACCGTTTTATATTTTTTTATCTGCTCCATTGCTGAGGAATCTGTGCTCAAAAAGACACCATACTCCTTTTTCGCCAACGTCTTTTTCTTATAAGCTTTTGCTAAGAAACCCATCATAATAAAAAGCAGAACAAATATTAAAAACAAAACTACCGTTTTTTGGATTTTTTTCTGTAAAATATTTAACATCCCCTTGTATAATTTTTATTTGCAGCTGTAAATAAAATATTTTCTTCCATGCTCTTGTACAGCACCGATTTTATTATAAAAACAAATTGACGGTATATTCCATTCAAGACAATTCCATTCTATTTTTGAGTACCCCTCCTGCCTGACAAATTCTTTTATTTTTGAAAAAAACTCTGTTCCCAATCCACAGTTACGGTATTTTTCATCCAAAAACAAATCTTCCAAATGAACTCCTGCCTCCCCGGCAAACGAGCCGAATACCGGATAATAAATAACGTATCCTATTATCTCATTATTGTATTCAGCGAGCAATACTGTCGCTACTTTCTTTTCAAAAATCCAATAATACAAATCTTCTTTTGAAGCCGTCATGTCCTGAGGTCTTTTCTCATAAACTGCCAAACCTTTTATCATATTTTGTATCTCTGATATATCTTTTTCAGTTGCTTTTCTTACATTAAATTTTTCATTCATTCTTTATCTGTTCCCCTTTGCAATCCACCATACAGCACATTTACTACTTATAACTATTCTGCCGGATACTATAGACTTGATACTACATTGATTGGAGTTCCCTCCATAAACTTCTTTATATTATCCGCCAGAATAGAAACCAACCGCTGTCTTGTCTCAAGTCCTTTCCATCCCATATGAGGTGTTAAAAGGACATTGTCCATAGTATAAAGAGGGCTGTTTTCTTCAGGTGGTTCTGTCTCCTGAACATCAAGTCCGGCTCCTGCAATCGTACCATTTTCCAACGCTTCTATAAGAGCAGCCTCATCAATAAGCGCACCTCTTGAAGTATTAATGACAAACGCTGAAGGCTTCATAAGTGATAACGTCTCTCTGTTGATCATATGTTTTGTGCTTTCTGTCAATGGACAATGCATAGAAATATAATCACTATTTTTAAGTAATTCCTCAAGCGATACATAGCGGATACCTTTCTCATCCTCTCTTGGTGTCCGCGTGTAAACAAGTATGCTCATATCCAGCGCCTGTGCAATCTGCATGACTTTCCTGCCAATATGTCCTGCCCCTATAATACCAAGTGTTTTACCGTTTACCTCAACATGTGGAACCTGAAGATTTACGGTAAAATTGTCATGGTTTCCACATGCCAGCATCTTCATCTGTACCTGCCTCACAAATCATTTTAACAGATTCCGGAAATCTCTGTATCATTTCTTCACTCACAGCCATCTCCTTTGTCACAATGATTTCTGCACCCTGAATACGTTCTAACAACTGCTTTTCGGTTGTATCATCATATACTGTAACATTAGAAGATAAAATGGAAAAATCCAACTTACCATCAAAATTCATTTTCTTTGCATTTAATACCACACATTTCTCGTTCATATCTATTTCTCCCATTATCCTTATAAATTCTATTGATTGAATATCTAATAATTTTCTAAATTTTACATAGCTACACATGACATAATTACGCTATAAGTATATCATGGAATCTGCATAACACGCAATGCCGTATACTCTCTCAAATACATTCCTCTACGCATCTCATCTATTCCATTATATAGATTATGCTTTGAAAAGATATCTTTAATTTCAGCTATTTGAAGCCATCTTGGTTCCATACCTGCTTGCCTCTCTTCCTCCGTTTGTTTTATTTGAGTTGTACCTACTGCTTTGCAGATAAAATACTTATTAACCCATTTCCAATTTTCATAGTATTCATCAATTTCTAACAAAAAACGCAAAGGTTCCACTTCTATACCTGTTTCTTCAGCAATTTCTCTAATACAACACTCTTCATCACTTTCATTATCTTCCACACCTCCGCCCGGAATCATCCACTGATTTGTTTTTGTTTCATATGAAAGTAACATATGTTCCCCATCTATAACTATACCTCTACAAGCGGTTCTGGTTTTATCCCAACTCCCCAAATAATTTTCGCCAACAATATCTATAATTTTCACTTTCGTCCTCCTTAATTCATATCTTGTTCCAGTAAAATTTCGCCTGTATTTGTAGAAATACCAAGATTTCCCTGAAAATCAACATCGGTCACATGAACAATTTCTTCTTTTGTCTGTAAAACGATTTTGCCACTATATGTTTTAGGTATTTTAATTAAAAACTGAGCATCCTTCTTTAGATCTATCATTGTTTTCTGAGCTCGTTGTTTTTGTTCTCTGTCTGTTATTTTTCTTTGAACCGCTAATGGCAGACTTGCGATCATTTCCTGACAAATCGTTTTAAATGCTGTATAGTCAAATATTTCTATATCTGGCAATGATATTTCAAGGGCAATAGTAACCTGGAAAAACATGATTTTAAAACAGGAAATAAATTTTATGAAAGTATCAGGGATTTGGAAGCATATAAAGAAATCATAAATCTACTTGAAAAATAAACTTTTGTTCTGATATTTATAGACACCCATGTACAACTTTTTCATAAAAAATGTCGTACATGGGACTTTCTGATGTGTAATAAATTTGTCGCAATCCCCATAGCCGCATAATGTTAACGCTAATGATATATCTGTTGACTCCATAACAAAATTTGTGTATAATTTTGTTATCATACTAGGAGGTGTTTTTATGCCCGTAATCAAATCAAGTGCTGATTTAAGGAATAATTACAATGAAATTTCTACATTTTGTCATAATTATTCTGAACCAGTTTTTATTACGAAGAATGGAAAAGGTGATCTTGCTGTTATGAGCATTGAAGCCTACGAAGAAATGAACAGCCGCTTTGAACTTTACAGCAAGATTAAGGAAGGAATGGACGATATTGCCACAGGCAGTACAAGACCATTTTCCGAAGCTATGGCTGATATCAGGAGCCGTCGCAGTCGATGAGCTATCAGGTTCATATCACTTCCACCGCAGAGCATGATATTATGCGTGCTGCGGATTACATCGAATTTACCCTAAAAAATCCCACTGCCTCAGATAATCTGTTAGATGTTGCGACTGAACAGATAGGCTCATTAGCCGACCTGCCACAGAAGTTCCGTCTGGTAGATGATCCGTTACTGGCAAGCTTGGGCATTCGTTTTGTGATAATCAATAATTACCTTGCCTTTTATACGATTGATGAAGAAAAACAGACTGTAATCATCGTCCGTTTTCTCTATCAGAAAAGTAACTGGACTTCCATTCTTCGACAGGGATTTCCCCTCATTTAAGGAATCTGTTTTTATGCAGTTTCATTTTTTATGTTATAGTGCTCGTAACATTGTGAGAAGCCTCTAAGAATTGCAAAGCAATTCTTAGAGGGCAAAACGCTGGTTTCTTTTTTAGTTCATTGCCTTATGCAGAGCCTTCGGTCTTTTCATCAATCAATCTCCTCCAGACAGGTTTCAATCGGTATTCCTTGTTTATAATCCACCTTTCCACGAAAAGCACCAACATATCATAGAACATTGATGCCTTTCGCATTTTGTTTTCTTCTGATATTTTTAGTTATTTACATAATGTTTTGCTTGAGCATTCCACATTTCTGAATACCTGCCCTTGATTTTAACTAATTCATCATGCGTTCCCACCTGTACTATCTCACCGCCATCCATAACGATTACTTTATCGCAGAATTTACATGAATAAAGCCTATGGCTTATAAATATCGTCGTTTTATCCTGAGAGATATCCTTCATCTTTGTAAAAATCTCATACTCTGCAAACGGATCTAGTGCTGCTGTCGGCTCATCAAGTATAATCAAAGCCGCATCTTTATAAATGCCTCGCGCTATGGCTATCTTCTGTGCCTCACCACCGGACAGTTCCACGCCCTCATCATCATAATCCTTAAACAGGGATTGCTCTAATTTCTCAGGGTACTCCTCAATCTTTTCCCTGATTCCGACTTTTTCCAACGCTTTCCAAACTTTTGACTCGTCATATACTTTGCCTGCTGAAATATTGTTACCTATCGGCAGAGCCAGCAGGCTGAAATCCTGAAATACAGCCGACAGCCACTTTCCGCATTCATTTCTATTTCGTGCTGTTACCACTGTATCATTAATCTTAATAGAACCTTTTGTAACATCGTACAATCCGCATATCAGCTTTACCAAAGTTGTCTTGCCCGAACCGTTGGCTCCGACTATTGCAATCTTTTGTCCATTTTCTATGAAAAGAGACACATTTCTAAGTGCATAATTCTTAGAGCCCGGATACTGAAACGATACATTGTCAATATTTACCTGTGCATAATTACAAGCAACAGATTTATCCGCAGCATCGGCTTCTTCTTCCAAAGAAATATAATCGAAGTATCTTAGCAAATGCTCATTATTATTTCTAAGGTCAGTAAATGTCATCGCAAAATCCGTCAGTGCCTTGATAAGCATTGTAACAGCAGAATATGTAAGCAATACATTACCTATCCCTATACTGCCATTTATCGCCTTAGCACCAACAAGGATATAGACAAATCCACCTGTAAGAGCACTTAACAAAAGCATGATTCCGTTATTTTTGCTCGAAGCATCTTTTTCTCTCTTGTCACCCTCTGCAAACGGAATATAACACTTATCCAAGACCTCGTCCAAAATCAGATTTTTCTGAGCATACAGACGAACATCTTTGGCTGACTTATCGTCAGAAAGGTATTCCAGCTTGTAATAGTCTGCATACCGATTGTATCTAGCACCGTTTTTGAATACATCAAAAGAAACATCAAATATTTTGCTCGTCATTTTCGATGATATGGCTGCAGAAATGATAATAATAACTGTCAACGCCAAATATCCCCAGACAGAATTTGCAAATCCAAACAAAGTGTTGTCAAATCCCAGTGTAGTTCCCTTAACACCTGCATTAAATGCCAACAGCACAATCGCAGTCGCTGCTGAAAACAAAGCCTTAAAGATTATTTCACAGTCCCAGTAAAGACTTCCCATGCCTGCACCTGAACAACTTATGCTTCCAGATACTTCATCACGCAATTCTCTAATCTTTTCATTTTCCAAAAGACTAAATTTCATAGCATTTGCTTTCTCATTAAGTCTAATCTCATGTGCCGGAAACAATTGGTTATAACCAACCGAAATCCGTTTATTGATAACTGCCGATACTATCGTAAGTATCAATGTCAGCATAATTGCAACAGTTACACTCACAGTCAATACCCATACCCGCTGCTGCGAACTGAGCTCACTTATAACTATAGATGTCATGCAGATACCAATATACGGTATTAGCATGGTTATCGCAGAATATACGAACAACAATTTAAGCTGTCCCGGAAGAAATATCTCAAATTCATTTATTCCGCGGTTAATCAATTTAATGTCATCTAAGAAGGTTCTGCCGTTCTTTTTCATATTGCCAGCACCCCCTCCTGATAATATCTGCTCTGTATCATATACATATCATGATACAGACCACCCTTATCCATAAGTTCATCATGTGTACCGGCTTCTCTGATTTTGCCGCCATCAATAAGTATTATCCTGTCACAGAACCTTGTAGAGGACAGTCTGTGCGAAATAAAGAAAGCCGTTTTGTTCTTAGATAACTCGTTATATTGCAGATAAACATTCTGCTCCGCAATTGGATCCATTGCGGCTGTAGGCTCATCAAGAATCAAAACAGGAGATTCCTTATAGATTGCTCGTGCCAACAAAAGTTTTTGAACTTCACCGCCTGAAAATTCCGTTCCATTTTCAGTGATATGCCTTACTAACGGTGTCTCCAGTCCCATTTCCAATGAAGCAATCTTATCCTCAAGCCCTACAAGAGTTACAATACGAGCCAGCCTTTCTTCATCAACTTTTTTATCATTCATGACAATATTTCTCTTAATACTGACAGGCAGCAACACAGATTCCTGAAAAACTGCGGATATTGCCTTTGAACAATCTTCCCATGCAACAGATGAAATCGGGATTCCATCAATCAATATCTGCCCGTCTGACGGATGCAGCAAGCCACATATTAATTTGATAAGTGTAGTCTTTCCGGCTCCATTGGAACCAACCACAGCAATTTTCTCACCCGGTTTCACTTTTAATGATACATTATCTAACACATTATTCTCACCGTCATAAGAAAACGAGACACTATCCAGTTCTATGCTCGGAGCGCCGGAAAGTTCCAATTTCTCCTCAGAACCAGTCTTTCCGTCCGGCAAACTAAGAAACTGTCTGAAATCAGTTACATTATTATCACTTTCCCGAAATGCACCAACTCCTGTCGTTATCTGCGCTAACCACTCACCAAGACCATTTACTGCGGCTGCATACAGTGCGAAGCTGCCAATAGTAATGTCACCTTTAAGAGTAAGCCATATCAATATCAGATATACTAAACCATCTCTCAGCAATACGACTATACCGTTGACGATAACAACAAACAATTGATAGCTTTGAACCTTATCATCTACTTTTTTCTTATCAAGCCTTGCCATTCCAGCCATCTGACTAATCCACTCTCTCATGGAATATACTCTGATGTCCTTAGCTATGCTCAAACCTCTGGTGTTATATGCAAAATAATTCATTTTTCGTTCTGCTTTTGCAGCATCGTCCTTTAGCATCTGTTTTTTCTTCTCTGCATAAAGAGTCACAACCATATTTACTGCATATGCTGTGATAAGAGCAGCAAGGACAAGAGGATGAACATATATGAGCATCACACCATATATCATAATGCCGATAAAACTCGTTAATAATTCCAATAATCTTGGAATATATGTACCTATGCCCCATCTTGTTGTTCCCTCAAGTGTCATTCTCGCCTTACTTGCAGACTGCTTTCCAAGCTCTGATGTAAATACTTCGTAATCCATGGTTGATACTTTCTCAACCCACAATTTGTTGAGCTGTATCAGTACAAATGAATTCATATTGTGATCCATCGTATTTTTTGCCAACAGTTCGACAACAGACGAAACAGCAATAACAACCGTTACAATAATAATATTTATCAAAAATGTATATTCACTTCTAAAATTTCCAAGTGAATCAATCACAAGTTTAGGAATAAATATCGAAGCCAACGATTTTATAATCCCGGCTGGCACTAAAAACAGCGATAAAATAAATCCTAACTTATCATAAATGAAACTCTCTTTACAATAAAAATAAAAATTGTTTAAAATTCCGTACTTTTTGCTATATATCTGCAAATATTTTCTTGCAATATTATCCTGAAATATCATGGTATTCTCCTTATTAAATAGTTTATTGCACCATTCTCTGCATAAAACTACTTAACATAGTTTCATGCCATCAGATATTTCTAATACGCCAAAATACCACCATAATTGTACCTCACTTTCAATCAGTTTAAACTTTAATAAAACATTTTAAGTCATCTGCATACCTAAACACCAGAGTCAATCATTTCTTTTGCACGATATAAAATAGGTAATTCTCTGTTTGCTACAAGTTTTCCTAATCTTGTATTTGCCCTGTATTTATATTCTTTAACTGCATCTTCATAAGGTAATTTCAATGTAGACAAATGAAAACAATTTATCTCATCTTCGGTCAGATTTTTATCACCAAACGAATTAACTCTACACAGAAAATAATTATTGATATTATGTCTATGAATAAGGTTATAATAATCACTTACAACTCCGATTTTGCATACCACTTCTACCTCTGCACCCAATTCTTCTTTTAATTCCCTTTTTATAGCAGCAATCAGGTCTTCGCCCTCCTCTACACCACCTCCAGCTGTTTCAATCAATGTTGCTTTTCCAAAGTCATCATCTCTCTTTGCTCTTACAAAATAGAAATATCCGTTTTCATCGTAAACAATCGCTCTTGCGATATTCCTGTCATGGTCAATATAATCATATTTCCATTCGGTATCCTGCAAATTAATTTTTAGTTCTCTATGCATATTTTCTAATCCATCTTCCTTTTTGTAGCATTTACTTATCGATAAAATTCTGTCCTTCTAAGATCTGTATATGGTCTGTCTTTCCTGATTTTCACAGAGTCAGAAAGATCAATATCCGCATATAAAATCTGTTCCTCATCCTTTGCTTTTGCAACAACATTTCCTTTTGCATCAATGACAATGGATTCTCCCGAAAAGTCCATCTGTCCTTCCGTTCCTACCCTGTTACACATTGCAATAGCCACGCTGTTTTGAAATGCCTGTACTCTTAATTCCCATTCAAACATTTCGGATGGCTCTGCTTTTGTGTTCACTGTCGGAATTACAATCAAATCTGCTCCCATCAGCATTTCTGTTCTGATACTTTCAGTATAATGCCTGTCAAAGCAGACTACAATTCCTATCTTCCCATATATCGTATCAAACACCTTAAATCCATCATCTGACGGAGTATAATAATCCTGTTCGTAAAATTTCTCAGCCTGTGCAACATGAACCATTTTCTGAATACCCTGTATCTTACCATTTGTTCCGATAAATAAACTTGCATCATATGGCTTTCTGTTTTCCTCCAAATATATATTGGGTATGGAAATAATAGAATTTTTCCTGCTTGCCTCCTGAAGCTGCCGTACTTCTTTTGAATCAATTTTAATAAGATATTTTTCAACATCTTTGCCTTTATATTGAGGAAAGAACTCTGTCAATTGAACTTCCGGGAAAAGAATCATATCTGCATTATGATTCGCAGCTTCTTTGATTAATTTGATACTTTTATTCAAATTATCCTGCATATTTTTGTATGTTTTCATCTGTGCCAAAGCAATGCGCATGATTTTCACCTCTTGTTTCTTTACAATGCCCAGTTTGTATTATTCTACCGGATAAAGTGCGTTTCTACCAGTTATTATATCGGCATTATTTGATACATTAACAATTCCGGCTGACAAACTGGAATTTATATAATTATCTCTCTAACTTTCCCCATTTTATAGGCTTTCCCGCCTGTCCATTAGTGAAATGATATGTAGTTTCCCTTATTTTTGCCCTTATGAGATAATCACAAGGGAAATAAGGGAAATTTTTTAGTCATTGCCTACCACTTTATCAAGAAGCCGAACCGATTTTCGTTTCGCATCTCTTGTGGAGTGAGCATAGACGTTCATTGTGGTACTGACATCTGAGTGTCCTAACAATTCCTGCACATCTTTTGGGGCAGCTCCATTTGCTAAAAGGTTGCTTGCATAGGTGTGACGTAACTGGTGGAAATGAAAGCCTTCAAATCCCTCTAATGTTTTTGCTACCTTTCTGCATACCGTTCCCAAAGTAGTCGGAAGTTCCAGACAGCCATCAGGTCTTAAGCAGACGAAAGAAATTTCTTTATAATCTGCCGGGACTTCCTCTGTTCTGTCTAAGCAATAATACTCGTAGTACACTCTGTTTTTCTCTTTGACCTCTTTGTAGTAGTTCGTGTGATAAAGTTCTCCATACTGCATTCGATTTTTTAACTGCTCTTTCCGGGCATTACGGAAAATCTCTACCAGCGTATCTCCAAAATCAACAATCCTCACTTTTTTCCGCTTGGTTGGTCCGATGATATATTTGCG